>JBDRDQ010000066.1:0-3691 GCA_043820695.1 Gemmatimonadota bacterium
GAGCTTCTGGAGGCAGATGGAAACAACAGCCTCCGGCTGAACTTCTTGCAAGGCGGCAACCGGGGAGAGGCCGGCGATGCTTGGGGGGTGGCAGGACCGGGCCGCCTCACAAACCACTCCTATCCATCCACACGCCTTTCCTCCGGGTCCTCCTCACCAGTGACCATCTACGATATCTCGACGGAGAACGGCCTGGCCCGCATCAGGCTCTCTTCGGTCGAGGTTTCCAGGTCGAGGCTAGCTCAGCCGTTTTTGGGAACCTCCGGGTCGGGCCTTTCTCCGGAAGAGGTCGGGTACCTGGATCTCCACGGCAACCGGAATGGGCGGTATGATATTGGAGACCTTCGAGCCTATCTGAGGCGGTGAGTTTAGATGTTCATGATGAATGACCAGGTGAGAGGGCCACTGCGCTTCCTCTCCGAGGGACTTCGCCGCCTCCTCACCGGGGGCCTGGTGGCACTGATCCTTTTCGGCACGCTCTCCTGTGACTCCAACTCCAGCCCTTCCTCCACTTCCGATCCCACCGACCGGACCCTCGTCGTCCTCTACACCAACGATGAACACGGGTGGATCGAAGAGGCTCCCGAAACCGATGGGGCCGCGAAGCTCATGGGCCTCTGGCGGGGCGTGGAGGGGTTTTCGGAGACGGGGGATTTTCTGGTTCTGAGTGGTGGGGACAACTGGACTGGGCCGGCAATCTCCACCTGGTTCGAGGGTGAATCGACCGTCGCCGTCATGAATGCCATGAAGTATGCCGCTTCGGCTATCGGAAACCATGAGTTCGATTTCGCGGTCGGCGGGCTGAGAGAACGAATCGTCCAGGCTGATTTTCCCTTCCTCTCGGCCAATATTCGTCTCAAGGGTTCCTCTTCAATCCCCGATTTCGCCACGCCCTTCGCCATCAAGAACGTCAATGGCATCCGGGTGGGATTGGTGGGGCTGACCACGACCACCACACCATGGACGACGTTTCCTACCTATGTGGAGGATTTCGATTTCATCCCCTACTCGGACGCTCTGCTGGAATGGGTTCCTCAGGCCTGGGGAGCCGGGGCGGATCTGGTCATAGTCATGGGACATATGTGTTATGACGAGATGATCCCTCTCCTACCGACGGCCCGGAGTCTTGGGGTAAGCGTCCTCAGCGGCGGTCACTGCAATGAGCTGGTGGGTGAGGTCCGGGACGGAGTGGCCCTGGTCGTGGGAGGGTGGCGGTTCGCAGACTATGGCAGGGTAGAGATCAGCTTCAATGAGAAAGACCGCTCCGTGGCCCGACTACAGAGCTCGGTTCGGGAGAACAGCGGAGGGGCTCCGGATCCCGCAGTCCAGGCCGTAGTTTCCACCTGGCAGCAAGCGGCGGCGGCCGAACTGTCAAACGTGGTGGGATATGTGAATGAGGCCATCCCCAACGGGTCGTCGGCCCTCTACAACCTGATCACGGACTCATGGTTGTATGTCTACCCGACCGCTGATATGGCTCTCACCAACAGTGGGGGAGTCCGGCAGGGCATCCCGGCTGGAGACGTTACCCGAGGCACCGTCGTCGGGGTGCTGCCCTTCCAGAACACCCTGGTGGAATTGGAGCTGACCGGAGCGGAGCTCATCGACTGCCTCCAAAGCACCACCCTCGTTGCCGGGATGAGCACCGCCGGCGGGTACTTCCATTCCGACGGAAGCGCCATGAAGATGGACAGCGTCTATCACGTGCTCACCACGGATTTCCTTTACGCACTCGACAGCTACGACTTCCATCTGTATGACCAGACCCCATACAACACCGGGATCATCTACCACCAGCCAACCGTTTCCTACCTCGAATCCTTGGGGACCACGCCCGGGAATCCACTGGACGGCTACCTGGATCACACGGCCCGGCGGTAGGGTCCGGCGGTAGGGTCCGGGCCCAAAACTATCCCAGGGTTTTCAATGGGTCCATGGGTCGAGGACGGCTACCCCACGATCCCCGCAGTCCCTTAGGTTCCGGGTCACGAAGGTGAGCTGGTGAACTCTGGCCGTAGCCAGGAGGAGGCCGTCCACCACCGGGAGGGGACGACCCATCCGCTGGCCCTCGGCATCCAGTTCCCCCCAGGCCGATGCCACCTCGGGGTCCACCGGCATGATCCGCCCACGGAAGCGGTCCGGAAGGTCATGCCGAAGCCATTCACGGAGGGCATCTTTTCGTGTGCCTGGGGGCATCAGGGACACCCCCTTTTCGATCTCGCCAAGGGTCAGGACGGAAAGATAGGCTTCGAGGGGGTTCAGTTTCTGGAGCCAATCCAGGACATCCGGGTTCGGGCTGGCCCGGCCCGGCTCAGAAAGCACATTGGTGTCCAGGAGGAAGGGCATGGTTCCCGCCGGGTCAGAGCAACGGGTCCCGGCTCAGGTCAGGGGACCGGGTCAACAGCAGCTCTCCCTCCCGAAGCGCGGATGCAAAGGGGGACGCTGCCAGGAAGTCGAGAAGGTCGCCGGGCTGAGTGAGCCGCCGGTATTCCTCCACCCCCAGAACCACGGCTGCCTCCCGACCATGTTTGGTCACGAGCTGAGGACCTTCGGATTCAGCCCGCCTCACGAGTTCCGAAAACCGGTTCTTGGCGCTTTCCAAATTCCACGACGTCATTCTCTCTCCTACTCTATCCCTCTCTCCTTCTTCTAGCCGAACTAGATGAATAAAATCTAGTTGAACTAGACAGATTTGTCCACAGTCATCTCTATCGAAACCATCGGAAATCTCACGGACCGTCACACGCCGGGATGGGGAGGTTTGGGAGGACGATGCAGTCGTGTTGGTTCTCGACACCTTTGATGACGACAACAACGCCTACGTGTTCATGGTGAACTCGTTGGGCACGCAGCGGGACGAGCGGTGGGCCGACAACGGTCGCACCCGCGACGTTAAATGGGACGCCAACTGGCAGTCTGCTGGTTTGCTGAATGCTGCCGGATGGACGGCGGAGACCGTAATTCCCTACATCCAGTATGCCTTTTCGGAGGAGGTTTAACCGAAGGGTGAGGTCGGCCTGGACTTCCGGTACAGCCTCTCGAGCAACCTCGGCCTGATTGGGGCAAACCGTACCTACGACTCGCAGACGGGTCATTTCCATGTTCGGTACACGGATGTGGGTGAGAATGTCCGTGAGAACATGAACCGGATCGGGTTCATCCGGGACGACGACCGGAGGGAAGTCGACTCGAACATCAAGAAGCAGTTCTGGATCAACAGAAAGTGGCGGCTGAGCCTCAGCAACGACGAGGAGTTCAAGGCCAAGGAGCCCGGGCTGTACGAGAAGGACTTCAGGAACACGCTGTATCAGGCCGATCTGACGTTTGATACCAGGACGGGGAAGTCGGTTTCAGCCTACTACGGGAAGGGGACGAACTTCGACAGTGACCTGGAGAGGGAAACCACCCAATTCGTGTACGTCTGGAGAATTCTCCCTCCCTTCGGGTCCCTTCAGCTCGCGTATCAGCAAGGGCCTTCCCAGGTCGGCGACGAGTCGGGAACGTTTCGGACGGTCTTCACCAAGTTGTCCTGGGTCTTCTGAGGGGAGTGCCTTTCCCCGACGTTCTTCTCCTGCAGGCCTTGATGGGGGGATCCCCAGCCTTGATGGGGGGATCCCCGGAGGGTACTTTCCCGGGCCCTTTTTATGGTGGAAACCAACCCCAATAGGACCGAGGTCCAAGTGGGTTTCAA
>JBDRDQ010000067.1:0-5548 GCA_043820695.1 Gemmatimonadota bacterium
GAAGAGGATTCGTCCGAATACGAGGAACAGCTCCGCGAGAAGGATCTTCTCTTCGATCTCCTCTCCATCGGCGCAGTCATCGCCACGGTCGCACTCGTCCTCGTCTTCTTTTAATCCGATAGGAGGCATCCAGATGGTCGACAGACTTCGTACCGGCGGGGGCGCTGCCCGCATCCTGTACATGGGGGCACTTGTCCTCTTCCTGAGCGGGATTCAGGGGGTGGCCGGGGTCCACGCCCAGGACGTTTCCTACACCACGGCGGCCAAGGTCGAGTTCGGTGGGGGTTTGGGCACCCTCATGCGGATGGTGCCTGGGGCCCAGGATGAGCAGAGGGTGACCACACATCTCAAGGGCGCCCTCATGCGCACCGACACGGGCGAGAGTTCCAGCATCATCAACGCCGTCGAGGGCCGTTTCACCGAGATCGAGCACCCGGGAAAGACCTTCTACAGCTACACCCTCGAAGAGATGATGGCCGCCCTCTCTGCCGGGATGGCGGAGGCCGAGGCGGAGGCCGAAGTGGCGCGGGCAGAAGCCGAAGTCCAGGATGAGGAAGAACCCGAGATCACCTACGAGGTCAAGGTTTCCACCGAGCGGACGGGCCGAACCATGGAGATCGGTGGCTTCCCCGCGGAGCAATTCCTCCTGATCATGCAGGTGATTCCCGTCACCGAGGAGATGATCCAGGAGGAGGCGGACTCCGGAAGCCTGGCGGTCCTCTCGGAGCTCTGGATCAGCCGGGACTTCCCCGGTTGGGAAGAGCTCAGGAAAGCCCAGGAGGAGATGGCTACCCACGCCATGAGCGAGGCCGGAATGGGGGGCCAAGCCGGGGCCATCCAGCAGGCCCTGGCCTCCGATCCTCGCATGAAGGAGGCCTTCGAAAAGAACATGGAGGTCATGAAGGAGATGGATGGGTTGGCGGTCAAGACCGTCACCTCCTTCGTCGTCGTGCCCCCGGGGCAGGAGCTGAACAAGGACGAGGTGCTGGCCATGTCCGACCAGCCCATCAGCGAAGGAGTGGGAGGGGTCCTGGCTGGTGCCGCGTCCGACGCCGCCAAGAAGGAGGCGGCCGACCAGGCGAGAGGTGCCGTCAGGAGTCTGACCAGGGGCCTCCTGGGCAGACGCGGGCGGCAGGAGGAAGAGGAGCCGGCAGCGGTGGAGGTGCCGCGCCAGGCCATTCTCATGCGGTTGACCTCCACGGTAGGGGACATCAAGACCGGCCCCCTCCCCGACGAGCTCTTCCAGCCGGCGCCCGAATATCTTCAGAAGGATCCGCCCTGGAAGGCTGGAGGTTGACTATTGCCCGATACCACACTGGCAATCCAGATCCCACGGTTCGGTCCTCCGGAAGTCATGGTGGAACGGGAGATCCCCCTCCCGCCCCCGGGCCCCGGTGAAATCCATATCCGGGTGGGGGGATCCGGCGTAAACTTTGCCGATCTGCTCCAGCGGGCGGGCCTTTACGGTAAGGTCCCAGACCTCCCCTACGCCCCCGGTTTCGAAGTGGCGGGGCACGTGGCCCGGGTGGGAGAGGGTGTCGAAACATGGAAGGAGGGGGACCGGGCCGTTGCCCTCCTCCGGTTCGGAGGGTACGCGAGGGACGTCATCCTCCCCGCCGATCAGGCCTTTCCTTTCCCTGACGCCCTGACCCCAGCCCAAGCCGCCGGAGTCCCCGTGGTATTCCTCACGGCTTGGGTCTGTCTCTTCGAGACCGGCCACGCCCGCCCCGGGGACTCCGTCCTGGTCCTGGGCGCCGGGGGCGGGGTTGGAACGGCGGCGGTACAGCTGGCGGTGAACCGGGGCCTGAAGGTGTACGGCACCGCCGGCACTCCCGAGAAACGGGCCTTTGTGGTGAACGAGCTGGGGGCAGAGGCCTGCTTCGATTCCCGGGGCCCGTGGGCCGACGACCTCTATGACGCCCTGGGCCGAAAGAGGGGGTTGGATATCGCCCTCGACCCGGTAGGAGGAAAGGCCACGACGGCCGCCAGAAGGCTCCTCAATCCTTTGGGGCGGTTGGTGTTTTACGGTATGAGCGACGCCATGCCCGGCCGGAAACGGAGCTGGCTGAAAGCGGCGTGGACCCGATTCCAGACCTCCTCCATCCACCCCCTCTCCCTTGTCGTACCCAACCAGGGGATCTTCGGCATCCACCTCCTCTACCTGAGGGAGAAAGAGGCCCTGATGGGCCCGGCGCTGGAAGAGATTTTCAGCGGGGTGGTGGATGGGCGCTGGAAACCCGTCATGGACAGAGCTTTCCCGTTGGACCAGGACGGGGCCGTTGAGGCACACCGGTTCCTCCACGACCGGAAGAACCTGGGGAAGGTGGTGTTGGAGGCGCCGGGCTGACCAGATGGTGTCCGAAGCGCCGGCCGGTCAGTCCAGCCGGCGCCCCGGCGGCACTCAACTCCCTTCTTTCTCCAGCGCCTTCTGGAAGTGGGTGTCATACCACTCTATGATCCGGCGCCAGTGGTCCCTGTAGTCCTCTTCGCCGCCGGCCCGACCGGCCCCATGGCCGGCCCGCATGTAGTTCACCCACACCACCTCTTTCTCCAGGCGGCGGAGGGCGTAGTACATCTCCCGGGTGTTGGTGTCGGGAACGTTCCAGTCTCCGTGGCCCGTTAGAAGCAGGAGGGGCGTCTTGATGCGGTCGGCATACATCACGGCGGAGTGCTCCCAGTATTTCTGAGGCTGCTCCCAGAGCGTGGCGCCAATCCGGTCCTGCCCTTCCTCGGCCGCGTTGTAGTTCCGGGTCGTGATCTTCTCCGAATCTCCCAGGAAGGAGATGATGTTCACCTTACCCGAGATGTTGATGGCGGCGGCGAAACGATCGGTTTGGGTGATGATGAGGTTCGTGGCGTACCCGCCATAGCTGGTGCCATGGATCCCGAGGCGTTTCCCATCCACCATCCCCTTCTCCATGAGGGAATTGATTGCGGTGGTCACCCCCTTCATCCAGGCCTCACCGGGGAACCCCATCTCGAGGTCCACCGACGGTTGCAGGACCATCCAACCCTGGGCCGCGAGGGTCTGGGCGCTGTAGTTGTACCCGTTGTCGAAAAAGGTCTCGTAGATCTCCGCAACCAGTGGGTAGGCAGTGCCTTCCTGGTAATTCGCGGGAAGGTGCAGGACGCCGTAGAGCTCCTCCCCGTCCACATCGTAGTACTTGATGAGCTGGCTCCTGGACAACACGACGTCGGACAGCCACGGGTTCATGTCGGTGAGGGCCGTTGGGTTGCCGAATTCGCCATCGGCGGTCCAGATCTCGTCGGGCCGGTCACCGTCAGACTGCCGGAACACCACGCGGGAGCCGTCCTCGGCCACACTCCAGCTTCGGAGAAGGTCGGTGCCGGAAGCCAGGATCTCCTCCTCCCTGCTCTGGAGGTCATACCGGACCAGCCCCCGGTCCCAGCGATCCTTGGCCGACCGGGAGGCATACAAGTAACGGCCGTCCTCCGTCCATTGGAGGATGCTGAGGCCGGGGGCCTTTCCCCATTCTTCCCGGGTATCTCCCGGGAAGGCCCAGACCCGTTCGGGCTCCCCCCCCTCGTTCATGAGGTAATAGCCGTCCTGGGCTCCAAGGAGGAGGGCGTTGCCGTCAGGGTGCCGGCGTTCAAGAGAGAAGCTCCTCTTCGTGGAGTCGCTCTCCGAGAGGGGCACCCTGTAGTCCTTCGTCAGGTTCTGGGCGCTGTCGGCCTCGGGGGTCTTCAGGAACACGTCCCCCCTCTCGGCATAGGCGAACGCCGAGCCGTCAGGCTTCCAATCCGGACGAAGGCGGCGCTCCCCCTTCTCCATCACCTCGACGGCCTCGGCCCCCTCTGCCAACTCCAGCTTGAAGTAGGCGTACTCCGTTCCCTCCCCGCGCTCATACGAGGTCCTGAGTGGAGTAGATGTCGTGTAAGTGATGTGGGAGCCGTCCTCGGCAACCCTGACGTCCTGGTATGAGGCTTCGGGACCCAACACCAAAACAGCACCCGATTCGAGACTTACTTGGGCGAGCTCCATGAGGCTCCCTGGGTTCCGGACGGCATCCCATGAGAGGAAGGGTTCGGAGGAGTCCTGGACCACGATGGGGCCAACTTCCATGGCTTCGTAGGCAGCCCGGGCGTCCCGAGCCCAGGTGGCGGTCCGGACCCCTACCAACAGCCCGCTCCCATTCGGGAGCCATTCCAGCGGGCCGCCCCAGGCAAGCTCCCTCTCGGGCCGGAGCCGAACCGTTCGCAGCCGGCCCGACCCTCGATCCCAGACCTCGAGCCGGACGGTCCCATCCACCAACCTGCGAAAGGCGAGGCGGCTGCCGTCGGGAGACCAGGAGAGGTTTTGAACCTGAACCTGGCCATCGAAGAGGGACTGGCTCTGTCCGGTTTCGGCATCCAGAACCTGGACCTCCGCCAGGGAGGGGCCTATGTACGTGGGGTCCCCGTACCGGAAGTGGTCGGTGCCCATGCGGTCCCGGGATGTGGACGCAGTAACGACAATCCACCGGGCATCGTCCGTGACACCGGCGATGTTGGCCGACCGTACCCTGAGGGCATCGTCCACCGTGAAGGTCCGCTGGGCCTGACCCCAGAGGAGCCCGGGAGAGGCAATGAGGAGAAGAGAGGCCAAAAGCAGGGCCCAGGTGGTTGGGAAGGAAAACCGGGAGCGCGACATGTGTACCCTCCGATAAAGGTTCTGCAACGAGGCTGGGAAGGTACGGTGTAAGGCGGATTAACAAAACTGGGGTGGTGGGTGTCATTAGGTATCAACGGAATCGCAGAGCTTGTCACCACCCAATCCCGGAGGAATCTATGCGTCGGTTCGTACCCCTTGGCCTCTTGGCCATGCTTCTCATGTTCCTGGCAACTCCCGTTCAGGCCCAGAACGTCACTGGAGACTGGACCATCACCTACTCCCAGATGGGCCGGCAGGGCGGGGCGGCAAGGGAAGTTTCCATGGAAATCACCTTCCTGCAGGATGGTACCGCGGTTACCGGCACGACCATGATGGCCATGGGCGGTAGGGGTGGCGGCGGTGAAGCCCCCGCCCCCCAGGAAATCGCCATCTCGGATGGCAAGATGGACGGCAACACGCTCACCTTCACCATCAACCGTGGCATGGGCGAGCGCACGATTTCCATGGTGTTCACCGGCACGGTCGCCGAAGACGCCATGGAAGGGACCATGGCCATGGCGGGCGGCATGGGCGGTGGGGAGCCGATCCCCTTCAAGGGCGTGAAGAAGTAAGACTTACGGGAAGCGTAGGGCAGGCCGGCTCCAATGCCGGATTGCCCCAACTTCTAACGGCCAGGGGCACCGGAGCCCCTGGCCGTTTCTCTTTCCCTTTCCTAGGATCCCTCTTCAGAACTTCGAACCCCGCCCCATCCAGGAAGATCTGGTGGCGGTCAACAACGATGCACCCACGAGGAACCCATGACCAACCGTGCAGAGGCCGACTCGAAAGACCGAGAGACCAAGAAGGACCCGGTGAAAAGCGATGGCATCGACCGTCGGGACCTCCTGAAGCTCGGCGCCGCCGGGCTCGGTCTGGCCGCCCTCGGAGCCTGCACCC
>JBDRDQ010000068.1:0-4399 GCA_043820695.1 Gemmatimonadota bacterium
GTGGCCCAGTCGCACAGGCATGCAGGGATCCGACGCCAAGAGCGGCGGCCCCCAATCCCATTACGCGGACGAAGTCCCGGCGAGCCATAGCATCCCCCAGTTGACCCTGTCCCATCGATCCCCTCCACCCTTCCTTCACCCTTTGGCCAACCTGGGCGCCTTCATCACTATGCGTCACGATCCTCACTCCTTGTCGCCTTGGGATCCCCTGGAGCTCGGGGATCTTCTCCGATTTCCGAATCCCTTAAGTCTCGGGAATCCACTTGGTCCTGCAGTTCCGCCTACTCTTCAGGATCCTCCCGCGGCATGTTCGCACCGACGTCCCTCCTCCAAGCCTGGAGTCGGCCCAGGAGCTCTCGGACCCTAACCGGTTCCACTCCCGCCCGATCCTCATGCTCCCCCGGGTCTGCTTCCAGGTCATAGAGCTCCACGGCCCCGTCTTCAAACCACTCCAGAAGTTTCCACCGACCCATTCGGATGGCTCCTGAGGGTCGGTTCCCCGAGCCATGATAATGGGGAAAATGCCAGAAAATGGCATCCCGACGGAGGTCCCCCGACCCGGTCAGAAGTGGAACAAGGCTCGACCCGTCCAGCGGGCCCGCAGCAACGGCCGCAGCCCCCGCCATTTCCAGCATGGTAGGGAAGAAGTCGGTGCTCTGGACGGGCACAGGGCACTCCACCCCGGCCTCTACCCTCCCAGGCCACCGGATGATCATCGGAACCCGGATGCCGCCCTCATAGAGCCATCCCTTCCCGGCCCTCAGAGGAGCATTCGCCGTCGGGCCAGTCCGTTCTCCCGCCAACGTGCTGAGTCCCCCGTTGTCCGACATGAAGAGGACCACGGTGTCTTCGGTCAGTCCCAGGTCATCCAGTCGATTGAGGACCCGCCCCACACTCTCATCCACGCTCTGAACCATCCCCGCATAGGCCGGGTCATCCTGCACCAGCCGTGTCATTGCTCTCTCATGCTCGTACTCGGAGAGGGGTCCGGCCGGCCTTGCCAGAGAGTCCCTCCGGGCAGCATACCGCTCCACCAACGCCTCTTTCGATTGAATCGGCGTATGGACCGCGAAGTGGGAGAGATAGAGGAGGAAGGGTTGGTCCCGGTGTTGGTCCAGAAAGGCGAGAGCTTCATCGGTGAGGCGGTCCGTCAGATATTCGCCCTCTCCACCGTCTTCCAATCCGGGCACATCCCAGAAAGGGTCCCTGCCTTCGGGTGCGTTGTAAGGGAAGAAATACGAGGCGGGCTGCCCCGCACCTGTCCCGCCCACGTTCAGGTCGAACCCTTGGCCCTCCGGAAGATGGGGTGCGTTTCCCAGGTGCCACTTCCCGAAGTACCCCGTGGAGTATCCCTCAGCCCGCAGCACCTCTGCCAGAGTCACCTCTTCAGGGGGGAGGTGGTCCACGTACTCAGCCGGGAGAAGGTCCCCCCTCTGGCTTCCCCCAATCCAGTCGGTGATGTCCAGGCGGGCCGGGTGCCGTCCCGTAAGGATGCTGGCACGGGTAGGGGAGCAAACGGGACTCGCCGCGTAGGCTTCGGTGAAACGCATCCCCGAGGCAGCGAGGTGATCGATGTTCGGGGTGAGATGAAAAGTGCTACCGAAGGCCCCCAGGTCTTTCCAGCCCAGGTCGTCGATGAGGAAAAAGACGAAGTTCGGAGGCTTCGACGCCTCGCCTCCGCCGCAGGCGAGAGCCGTCAGGCTCGGAAGGGAAAGGCCTGCCATCCCCAGGCCCATCGTCCGAAGGAAGTCCCGCCGCCGAAGGGCTGAGCCGTCCAACCGGCTAAGGTCATCCGGAAGCGGCAGATCATTCATACACCGCACCCTTGAGAAGCGGGTAGACCGCTACGTACTCCACCTCCAGCTCGTCCCACTCGACCCCGAGAATCCAATCCTCACCAATGGCAAAAGGTCGGAAACGCCCGGCCAGAACCACCTCCCCCAACCACCTTCCCGATCCGTCCAGGACGGTCCAACGCATGGGCACTTCCGGATAGATGGTCCACTCGGAAACCCAGAGGTTCCCGGCTTCATCCGCCAAAACCCCACCATAGGCGGGCCGGGTGGATGGAATAGGCATGGACTCCAGCTCCTGCCGAAGGCTCGGCCGCCGCTCGGAGGGTACCTCCCGGAGCCGGACTTGGATGTACTCCTCCAACTCCGCCGGGCCCAGAGCGAGATCCCAGGCCGGGATTCTCACGACCCTCGTCACCTCTCCCTCCGGCGTATGGTTCACCAGCTCGAAGGAGTCCTGAGTCCCCACCACGACTCCGTCATTCCAGACAGTCCCCACCGAGTTCCGTGCGAAGGGAGGTGTGCTCATTACCCCCCGTCCATTCTCATCCGTCAGGAAGAGCTCGCGCCCGGGGAAAAGGCCCAGGGTGTCGACCAGAGCCCCTTCCGTACCGAAACGAACGAAAGCCACCGGGTCTCGGCTGAAACCGGTCTCCGTCGCCTCGGCCACCTGGGTTGCCCCCCAGAGCTGCTTCAGCAGGAAGGTCCCGTCGGGCAAGGGTCCGACCGCGTTCAGGACGGGGGGCACTGGGCCCAGGGAAACCATCCCCTCCACCCCCCCGGTCCCATTCAGCCAGGTGATGCGCCGAAGTGAGAAGTCGTAGGCCCAGACGGATTCCCCATCCACCGAACCGAGCACGGACAGACCTGCGAACTCCCCCGGCCCCTCGCCGGAACCCCCGGCGGTGTTGATCAGGTTCCCAGCAGAGTCGAAGAACCGAAGCTCCTGAGACCCGCCATCCCCCACGACCACCGTCCCATCCGCCAGGCGGGCCAAACCCACCACACCGTCGAATTGCAGGGCCGGATCCCCGTCCACCACGCCGAAACGAAGGATAGGTTCGGGTCCTACCTGCCACCCTCCGCCCTCCCCCCAGACTGGCCGGTAACTATCGACGATCTGGATTCCCGCGCTGTCTCTTACCAGAAACGTGGGTG
The DNA here is from genome assembly GCA_043820695.1 of Gemmatimonadota bacterium. Lineage (GTDB taxonomy): Bacteria > Gemmatimonadota > Gemmatimonadetes > Longimicrobiales > Gaopeijiaceae > JABDNZ01. The sequence continues at coordinate 2,952 of JBDRDQ010000068.1, forward strand.
CATCCCCATCCCCACTGCATGCCGTCACGACCACAACCGCACCTAACAGGAAGGCGGAGAGAAGACGCTTCATCTCAACCTCCCAAGGCCCTCCTAATCGCCTCGACCGTGACCTCCGCCTGGTAGTCCACCAGAGCCCGGGCCATGGCCAGGGTTTCGTCCATGGGATCCAACTCCACCCCATTGATTCGGAAGAGTCCGGCCGCCCTTCGCTCCTCGGCACGAACGGACTTGGGATCCACCAGCATCATGATGGCCGAGTGTCGGACGTCGTCGTGCAGGCCCTCATCCACCTCGACCACGCCCCGGTCCGCCAGCCAGGCCATCCAGCGAGGGTTGTCGTAGTATTCGGGGATGAAATGGATCCGGGTGCCGGACCCTTCCCACTGGCCGGCCAAAGCCAGGGCCACCGCTTCCATCCCTTGCTGGTTCCCACCCGAGTCTCCGATCAGCACCACGTCCGTGAAGCCATGGGCCTTCAGGCTCATGGCGATGTCGGTGAGAAGGGCACGGAAGGTCTCCTGGCGGAGGCTGATGGTTCCCGGATACAGCATGTGGCTGGTGGGCGGATCGATATCCCCCTCCGGCACAAATGAGACGATGGGAGCCACGAGAGCGTTACCCAGTTCTCTGGCAATGGCCTCGGCCGTAGCCTCCAGGATAATGCTGTGTTTCCCCGTGGCCAGATAAGGACCGTTCTGTTCCACACCCCCGGTAACGATGAGGGCGGTGGTCTTTCCGGCCCGGAGAGCGTCCCGGACCTCCATCCAGGTGAGTTCCTCAATCCAGACCGAATCCAGCGCGTCGATGGGGCGCACCGACTCGGGGTCCGGAGTGGCAGCTTGGGCCTGAACCGGATGTGGGAGGAGGAGCCCGAAAACCGCCAACAACACGAGGCCACGAATGGTCATGGTTCTATCCCCTTTTCTAGAAATCCAGAGCCCTTTTCAGGAAAGCCCAGGCATCCGCCACCTCTTCGATGCGCATCCAGGTGGGTTTTCCGGCTCCGTGCCCGGCCCGGGTTTCCACCCTCATGAGGATGGGGTTTTCACAAGCCTGTGCATTTTGCAGCGCCGCCCCGAACTTGAAGCTGTTCCACGGAACCACTCGGTCGTCCCGCTCTGCCGTTGTCACCAGTGTAGGCGGGTAACAGACTCCGTCCCGAACATTGTGGTAGGGAGAGTAGGCGTAGAGGGCCCTGAACTCGTCCTCATTTTCACTGAGGCCGTAATCGCTGGACCACTGACGTGCGTTGAGGCTGGCGGTGTGATAGCGGAGCATATCCAGCACGCCGACGGCGGGGAGGGCCGCTCCGAAAAGCTCCGGCCTCTGGGTCATGACTGCACCCACCAGGAGCCCACCGTTGCTGCCGCCCTGAATGGCCAGTTGGGGCGTGGAAGTATAGCCCTCCGAGATCAGGTACTCGGCCGCAGCGATGAAGTCGTCGA
>JBDRDQ010000069.1:0-6121 GCA_043820695.1 Gemmatimonadota bacterium
TTCGACATTCCCAACGCGGCGCTGAACACGGTCACGTTGGATACCCTGATAGCTCTCATGGCCGCATTGATCATCATGCCCGCCACCTTCGCCTACGGTATTGACCCTGCGGCAGGTCCTCCCCTGCTCTTCATCACCCTGGTGAGTGTGTTCAAGAACATGCCGGGCGGGCACCTCATCGCCATCCTCTTCTTCCTGGGAGTGCTTTTCGCAGCCCTCACGTCCCTGTTGGCGATCAAGGAGGCGGTAGTTGAGGCCGCCATGGATCAGTTCTCCTGGACCCGCAGGAAGAGCATTCTTCTGACGGCCGTTGTGGCCTTCCTTTGCGGGGTACCGTTGGCAATCAGCCAACCGGCCTTCGATCGTTTCGTCGACCTGATCACGGTGTATCTGGTTCCCGTGGGCGCTGCCATCGCCGGAATCCTGTTTTACTGGGTGTTGGGAATCAAAAGGGCCCGGGAGCAGGTCAACCTCGGTGCGGAGAAACCGGTCGGCGCCTGGTGGGAGCCCGTCGCGAAATACCTCTTCGTGGGCGTTGCCGTGTTGATCATAGGCCTGTCGATGGCCTTTCGGATCGGGTGAGGTCGGCTGAGGACCTTGCCCGGTCCCATACTGCCGGATCATCTTGGTCTATCGGCCATCCACAATACCAGGGAGTCAGCTCTGTGAACGCACCGTCCGTTTGCATTCGCCTCGGTTTTCTATTGGCCTTTCTTCTGGCTCCGGGGTTTCGGGTGACGGCCCAGGAAGCCTCAGTGGCGTTGCGAAGCATCTCCGAGGCGGAGCTGAGAGACCACATCTTCTTCCTGGCCTCTGATCTCCTCGAGGGCCGGGACGCCGAAGGCCCGGGATACCGGCTGGCCGCCGAATATGTCGCCATTCACATGGGGCAGGCAGGACTCCAGACCCTGTATGCCGATTCGACCGGAGCCCCCTCCTACCTCCAGCAAATCCAATTCGAAAGCTCCTCTCTCAGCCCGGAGAGCAGCCTCGGGGTTGAGGTGGGCGGGGTCGAGATTCCCCTGATCCGGGGTGAGGACTATGTCCTCCAGGAGATCCTGGCTTCCGGGGCGGACCGGTCCGCAACGGGGGTCCCCATCTTCCTCGGCTTTGGCATCGAGGAGCCCGACCTGGGATGGGACGACTACGAGGGTCTCGATGTAGCCGGCCGGATGGTGGTCATGGTGGCAGGCGCTCCGGTGCGGGACGGCCAACCGGTGCTCCCCGAAGAAGAGCACCAGCTCTACGGCAGCCTTCAACGCAGCGCCAACACCCGATTCCAGGCCGCCATGAACCATGGAGCCACTACGGTCATCGTGGTGCTGGATCCGGGATCGATGGCCCTCTGGGAGATCATCAAGAGCCAGGCGGACGCTCCCTCGACCCGACCCATGGTCCAGAGGGCGGATCCGACCGCCCCGGCGCCGGCTTTCTCCGAGCTCATCCTGATCAAGCCCGAATCCGCCGCCCAACTCCTTTCCGGCACGGGCCTCGATCCAGTCACCGGAACCGGCGCCTACGCCACGGGCCCACTCGAGGCGGTCCGACTTTCCCTGGAAACCCACCATACGGTAGAGGCAGGGTACTCCTCGCCGAACGTCGTGGGGCTTCTGCCCGGGACCGACCCGATTCTGAAAGAAGAGTACATCGTGGTGACGGCCCACCTCGACCATGTGGGTGTGAGAAACGGCGCCGTCTTCAACGGCGCGGACGACAACGCCAGTGGCTCCGCCGCGGCATTGGAGGCGGCCGAGGCCGCGGCCCTGACCCCGGGGATGAGGTCCATGCTCTTCGTGCTCCTCACGGCGGAAGAGAAGGGGCTCCTTGGCGCCACGGCTTTCGTTGCGGCCCCCCCGGTGCCCGTGGAGCAGATCGTCCTGAACATCAATCTGGATATGGTCGGGAGAAACTCCCCCGACTTCCCCGACGTCCTCCTGGCCATGGCATCGGAGAATGGTAGAACCCCCCTCCTGGAAATGATCCGGGAGGTGAACGAGGGCGGCATCGGCGCCCCCCTGGATTGGCGGCTCAACGAGGGGGATGATCCCCGTGCCCATGTCCAGCGCAGCGACCAGATGGCCTTCATGCAGAAGGGGATCCCGGCCATCCTGATCACCCGTGGGTTCATGGGGCCGGACTACCACGAGCCCAGTGATGACCCGGAGACCATCAACTACCAGAAGGTGCTTCACGCTGCCCGGCTCACTCTCGGCCTGGCATTGGAGGCGGCGAACAGGCGAGAGCTGGGATTCGGCCGGGGAGGTTAAGCCTGAGGGGTATTCGAAAGCAGAGAGAAAGGTTTCCGCCGCGGGCTAAACCGTGACCCCGGAAACATTTCCGGAAACCCGACGTATTTGGCAGCATCAAGGTCAACCGGCTGTTCGATGTCAGGAGGTACCCGTGTCATTCCGAGCCCGCACTCTTGCGCTCCCCATCATTGTCCTCGTTTTCGGTGGGTGCGCAGCCCTCCAATCCCCCGGCCGGACCACCCGAACCGATGGAGGGATCCGGAACGAGGCTGGAGCCAACATCATCTCCGGCAGAGCCCTTGACGAACAACGGGGCTCCCTCCTCGACACCATGGAGGGAAGAATCCCCGGCCTGCAGGTCTTGCGACACCTTGACCAATGTCCACAGGTAAGCCTCCGGAGCCACGTGACTTTCAAGTCCGTGGTGAATCCCTACGTCTACGTGGACGGGACACGAGCTGTGGACACGTGCATCCTTGAGAGCCTGATGACGGATAACGTAGACTCCATCGAAATCTACCCCATGGGGGTGACGATGCGGCCGGGGTACGCCACCCACGCCCACGGGCTGATCCTCGTCTTCCTCCGGAGCGCTGACATGTAACCGCCTCATTTCTGCCAAAAAGGGGTGGGAGAAACAGCGCCCCCCGGAGCGAGCTCCGGGGGGCGCTGGGTTAGAGGGAAAATGTAAAGACTCAGTTTCCGACCTTATCCCACCACATTTCGGTAACGAGGTCCGGACTGCTCATCCCTTGCCCAGACATAGCCGCTTGCAGGTTGGAGTGGTTCAACGACTGCTCGTTGGGCGGATAGGAGAACCGCACCGGGATTTTCCCGAGCCACACGAGGTCGGCACCCACCGGCCGCACCGGGACGCCCGTCCGGCGAGCATTGGCCCAAGCCTCGGCCCCGTTCATGTAGAGGGCGATCCACTTCTGTAAGTGGATGTCGTTGATGCCGGTGTACGCGATCTTCGGTTGAGCCAGGTAGGCGGCGATCTGCGCATCCGACGGGCCGACACCTAAACCGTCATACAGGTTCATGTTGGCCTGGATGGCCGCCACGTAGAGCGCCGCTGGATTACCGGAAATCCAGCCCCTGGCCGCTGCTTCGGCCTGGAGGAAGAGAACCTCCGAGTAGGTCATGAGGGCGTTCGGAGTGGCTGCGCCGTCTGCCCTCCAGAAATTCCCGATCCTGGAGATGTCCGCCAGCGACTGCCCAGCCGGAAGGTCGTCTCTCCCGTTCTCGTGGCCTCGATACTCGCCGTCGGAGGCGGCGGGCTCGGCATAAAGGAACAGGCGGGGATCGTTCAGGTCCTTCAGGATCTCCACCGTGGTACGACTGATGCTGTTGTCGTCCCGGCCCAGGTAGTTCTCGTAGAAGGGATTTTCGTACGGAGGCCCAGACCAGTACAGGAGGGCGTTGTCGTCGTTGCTGGTGAAGCCCCCGGCGTTGTGCGCGGCCACGAATGCAGACTGGGCCCCGGACGGGTTCACCTCGGACATGCGCATGGCCAAACGCATGCGCATGGAGTTGGCGAACTTCCGCCACTTGGTGAAGTCGTTGGCGTATAGCAGGTCTCCCGAACCGAAGTCCTGCCCGGCGTCGTTGAGCATGCCCGCACCAGCCGCCAGGTCAGAGATGAGCCCAGCGTAGACATCGGACTGGGAGTCGTAGACCGGCGTGACGTTCTCCTCACCGTTCAGCGCCTCGGAATAGGGAATGTCCCCCCAGTAGTCGGTGATGATGTGAAAGATCCATGATTTCCAGATCATACCCACGCCCTGGGCATTCACGTGCCCACCCTCGGCGCCGTTCTCGATGACGGTCTGGATGTCCTTCAGCGGGCCCACGTAATAGCCGGTCCAGTACCCGTCCATACGGTCCGACCGGACGGCCCCCGTCTCCTCGTCGGGGTACTGGATCTGAGCGAAGTGTTGGGCCCAGACGCCCGAATGTTGCAGCATCTCCCCGGCCCCGAAGGCTCTGTTCACTGCATCCTGGATTGAAGTGGGAAGGAGGAATTGCACGGGCACTGCGGTCGGCCCGTTAGGGTTCACGTTGATGTCGGTCAGCCCGTCGCTACACGCGGAAGCAGCCAAGCCGAGACCGACAAGAAGCGCAACTACTCTGCTCTTGCTTTTCATGGTAGTCTCTCCTTTTCCGCCGTCACGGAGTGATGGTGAGGGAAAGCCCGATGCTCCGGGCCGTGGGGAACTGACCAAACTCGATGCCCTGCACGTTGCTGGCGTCGAAGGCGGTTTCGGGATCGATGTTGTCGATGTTCGGAGCCCACAGGAAGAGGTTCCGACCAATGAGGGCGATGTTACCGCTGGAGAATCCCATGCGGGACATCAAGGAAGCCGGAAGCTCATAGCCCAGTCGTACCTCCCTGAGCTTAAGGTAGGTAGCGTCGTCGATGGACGCCTCCTGGTTTCCGTAGTTCCTGCCAAAGTAGGACTGGGGACAGACCGTTACGTCGTTCACCCCGTCCCCGTTGATGGAGCCGTCGGGGAGTACCCCGTCCACGACGATGCCCGGAGTACAGAAGTCGTCCTCCCGGCCTCGGAGAGAGGACTCGAGCACACCGGCGTATTCACCGAACCAGTTGGTGACGGAGAAGATGTCCCCGCCCCTCTGGCCGTCCACCAGCACGCTCAGGTCGAAGGCTCCGTAGCTGAACCGGTTCTGAAGCCCGCCGATCCAGTCGGGGTTGTAGTTCCCCAGGACGCTGCGGTTAGTGTCCCGCTGCGGGCGGCCGGAGGAATCCAACATCCACCGTCCCTGATCGTCCTTGAGGTAGCCGTTGCCGAAGAAGAGCCCGTAGGGCTGGCCCTTCCGGGCCTCGACGTTCATGCTCCAGTAGGAGCCCAGCACCAGAGTTTCCAGGTCACCGTAAAGCTCCGTGACCTCGGACTGGTTCTTGCTCCAGTTCATGGTCACGTTCCACCGGAAGCCGTTGTCCAACCGGACGGGCATTGCCTTCAGGAGCATCTCCATACCCCAGTTCCGAACCTCGCCGGCGTTGAGTCGCTGGTTCGTGTAGCCGCTGGAGCTGGAGACCTGGACGCCCAGGATCTGGTTCTTGGTGATCCGGTCGTAGTAGGTGAGCACGAAGCCCAACCGTTCGTTGAAGAACCCCAGGTCCGTGCCGACCTCCCAGGCGGTGGTTTCTTCCGGTTTGAGAGTCTGGTTCGGAAGCTCGTTGGGCACCGCAAACATGGGGGTGGAGCCCCATGCCTGAAGGGAGTTCATCACCGACGCCAGCTGATAGGGTCCGGCGTCGTTCCCCACCCGGGTCCAGCTGGCCCGGATCTTCCCCGAACTGAACACGTTGGTGCTCAGGTCCAGCGCGTCCGAAAAGACGAAGGCTGTGGAGGCCGAGGGATAAAAGTAGGAGTTTTCCCCGTCGGGAAGGGTGGAGGACCAGTCGTTCCGGCCCGTGACGTCCACATTCCAGAAGCCCCTGTAGTTCAGGCTCAAGGAACCGGACACACTCCTCGTCTCCCATTCCTGCAGGTAGTCAGTGGGGTTCACCGTCCCCGCGTCGTTGTCGATGGTGAAGACCCCGGGCACGGTGAGCTTCGTCACCGTAACGTTGGCGTCCTCGTACTTGCTCTTCGCGATGTGGGCGCCGGCGGTCACGTCCATGGCGATGTCGGGCATGAGTTCCCGCGTGGCGCTCACCAGGAAATCGGCGTTGGTCAGCGACCGGTAGATGGTGTTCTCGGAAAAGCCCCCGTCACCGGCGTCGTCCAAGCTGTAGAACTCCGTGTTCTGCTTCCGGTGGTCCCGGGACCAGTCCCGCCCGACCCGGCCGGTGGCCGTGATCCAGTCGTTCAGCTGATAGGTCACGTCGGCGTTCCCGATCA
>JBDRDQ010000070.1:0-2190 GCA_043820695.1 Gemmatimonadota bacterium
GCCGCAGTATTGGACCTCATCGGGTTCCTCCAAGTATCCATTCGGCAATGCGCCGACGGACTCGGACAAGACGCTCCCCCGAAATCTCACCGATCGCACCGAACAGGAGCTCCCTGTTCACCACGGCCAAACGCTCGATCCTGATCACACTCGACTGCTTCAGGCCGGAATCCGAGAAATCGTCGTCTCCTTCGCCGACTACTTCGTCAAAGCCGGGAATCGCCTGCTCCAGCCGGCCTGACACCATCGCCACCAGCCAGTCGCCGTACAGCCCGGGCACCGCTGAGATCAGCAACACCGGACGAAGTTTGGCTTCTTTGATGTCGGCATAAGGGAAACGAACCAGGCCAGCTTTCCAGGCTTCATCGCCAGCGCTCTTTGAGATCGGTTTCGGCATAGGAAGGTTCTTCCACAAACCCTCGACAGGCTGCGCCTAGGGAGAAGGCCGCCCAATCGTGGTCTTCCCCACGGGCTTGTCTTTCGATGAGGTAACCGACGAAATCGTAGACCTCGTTCTTCAGCTCCTCCGTCAGCTGCCGCACGAGATCCTCAAGTGGAACACGTGCCGCCATCCCAAGACACCTCCCTGCGCATGAGAGATTCTACCCCATGCACCACACCCAGACGGCGTCATGTGCCTGCATCCGGCCAAACCGGCACCGACTCGCGAGGCCTTCTACTCCGCCTCCGAAAACGCCAGGACATCGGCCGGAGCCGGAAGGTCCCTGGCACGAAATGAAAGGAAGTCGCCCGTCGTGTTGGAGGTTCCTGCCCCTCCCGCACCCCGATCACGATGTCGCGGTTGCCTTCGAATCCCCTCGCGTCGCGCGTACGCGCCAAGTGCCCGATGCGGAGTACCTCCGGCCTCGACTGGCGATCCCCTCTGCCCACCGGCGCACGGCCGCGTCTACCGTGTCCCGGTCAGGCCATCTGAGCACGGACGAACGCAACGATTTCACCGGCATAGCCGCCTCCTCGTCTCGCCGGAGGTTCATGGGCTCAAGGGCTACCACCACACCGATTGCACATTCAGTTCTTCGACGCAACTACTAGGTTCTCCAAGGAAATGCCCTTCTCGGCAAGGCCCGGGATCAGCTCGCTAGCATCCAGGACCTCGATCGCAACCAGGCGCTCGCCCGGGCCGATGTCCACCGCTACTTGGTCGCTCAGATGGATGGTCTTGCATTCCACCCGCTCCTCCACAAATCGGATGGACAACGCATCCACCGCAGGGTCATAACGGATCTTCATGTCGCCGCTCACCTCCAACTAGAAGTAGTAGACAAGGACCGTCACCACGATCAGCCGCTCGCTCTCTTCGGCCACCACAGGAACCACGTGCTTCACGGGGTAGAACTTCCCCTGCCATTGGCTATTGAACTCGAGATTCTTGCGGAACATCATCCGTCCTTTCCGTGTCGGTTCCACGCTCCCACTGCGGATCGCATGAACGATTTCATCCTCCGTTGCCCCGCGATCGAGCATCTTCTCCCGCGTGTGATCACTGAACTCAATCGGCTTGATGCGACTCACGGGTCCAGTCATTCTACTGCTTGTCTCCCCGTCCGTTCGTCATGAGACCGGACATCGGCCTCGGAGGTCAGTCCCACAATGGCACCCCGGAGATCCGTCGAGTCCCGATCGTCCACACGTGGGTACCGAAGCGCCCGATTAGGGAGCACCTCGCGCCTTCCTCGGGCCACCTCCGCCGACCACCGGCGCACGGCCCGGTCCACCGTCGCCCGATCAGGCCACCTAAGCACGGACGAACGCAAGGACCTTACCGGCATGGCCGATCGCCTCCGCACTTCATAGCAGGGCCTCCCTCAGCGTTCCCCAGATCGCTTGAGCATCCATCTCCAGGCCGTTTCGATGATGGGTCCGAGCTCGGTGAACTGGGGCTCCCACCCGAGCTCCCGCCTTGCTCGGCTTGGGTCGGCCACGAGGACCGCCGGGTCCCCGGCCCGGCGGGGCCCCTCCACGGCCCGGATCTCCCGCCCGCTGACCTTCCGGCAAACCTCGACCACCTCACGCACCGTGTACCCCCGGCCGATGCCAAGGTTGTAGGCGGGCGCCGCGCTTCTGCTCACGAGCGCCTTCAGAGCGAGCACATGGGCCCGGGCAAGGTCCGTCACGTGGATGTAGTCCCGCACCGCCGTTCCATCGGGGGTGTCGTAGTCGGTTCCGAAG
>JBDRDQ010000071.1:0-2411 GCA_043820695.1 Gemmatimonadota bacterium
GAGTCTGCTATCGGTGACACCATTGTCTTTCAGGGAGCTACGGCGCGGAACAGGGCCCTGGTCGCCGCCTTCGAGCAGAGGATCGGGAAGCCCATCCTCGTCTCGCCCTACTGTCACCTGACCGGGGCCCTGGGAGCCGCCCTGACCCTGCGGGACGAGGGTGTCCGAACCTCCGCTTTCCGGGGGCTCGGGCTTCATCAGAAGCGGATTCCCATCAGCTCCGAGAGCTGCGACCTCTGCACCAACCACTGCAAGCTCAGCGTGGCTCAGGTCGAAGGTGAAACCGTGGCCTACGGGTTCCTCTGCGGAAGGGACTACGAGACGCGAGAGTTCGTCCAGAACAACACCTCGGGGTTCGATCTTGTGAAGGAGCGCCGGAGGGCATTCCGGATGGGGCTCACCCAACTGCCCCGGGGTACCTTCACCATCGGCATCCCGGCAGCCCTTCACCTCTTCGAGGACCTCCCATTCTGGAAGAAGTTCTTCAACCTGTTGGGGGTTAGGACGGTCACCAGCGAGCGTTATGGGGAAGCCGTGAAGGACGGGAGGCAACTGGCGGGGGCGGAGCTGTGCGCGCCCATGACCGCCCTCAACGCTCATGTCCAGTACCTCCGGGACCGATCAGACCGCATCTTCCTCCCCTTTTATCTCGAAAAGAAATCCCCTGAGAAGGGCTCCCGGCGTCAGCTTTGCTACTACACTCAGTTTGCGCCGAGTTTCGGGGCGGGAGTTCAGGCCCGGGGGGTCAGTGGTGGAGCCGAGGTCCACGAGGATGACCCGAAAATCCTCACTCCCCTGGTCTTCTCCCTCTACGGCAACCTCTTCGGAAAGGCCGAGCTCTATCGAGCGCTCAGGCCGGTGATTCCCGGAGGTGTCTCACCCTTCACGGTGTACTCGGCCTTTGACGAGGCCATGCGGGAAGGGGAAGAAGCGCTTTCAAGGGTACGGGACGTCTATCGACGAGAGGTGGAAAAGAGGGAAGGGTTTCACGTGGTGCTCCTGGGGAGACCCTACACGGTCCTCTCCGAGTGGATGAACAAGGGGATCCCCCAGACCTTCGCGTCCATGGGCGTTCCTGTCTTCTATCAGGACATGCTCTCTTATACGACTGAGGACGTGGAAAGCATCGCTCCGCTCCTTCGGGACGTGCACTGGCATTATGCTGCGAAGATCCTGGAAGCGGCGGAGGTCACCGCCCGGACGCCCGGGGCCTATCCGGTCCTGGTCACCTCCTTCAAGTGCTCGCCGGACTCTTTCATCACCGACTACGTCAGGCAAATCCTCGAGGCGCACGGGAAGCCCTACCTGGTCCTCCAACTGGACGAGCACGACTCCCGCCTGGGCTACGAGACCCGGATTGAAGCCGCAGTGCGGGCTTTCCACAACCATTTTGGATCGGCGAAGCCGTCACCCGGGTCCTTTGCCTCCGAGCAGGAGACGGTGGCGTCCTGGGTCTCCAGCGGCAAAGTGGACCTTTCGAAGAAGACCATTCTCTTTCCCAATTGGGACCCCCTCAGCCTTCGTCTGGTGGTGGCGAGCGTGAGGAAGACGGGGCGGGATGCCCGGCTCCTGGAGCCTTCCGAGGGCTCCATGCGACGGAGCCTCAGGCATAACTCGGGCCAGTGCACACCCCTAAACATCATTGCCCAAGATTTCATGGAGTATGTGGAGCGGCACGACCTGGATCCGGCCGAGACCGTCCTTTGGATGATCTCTTCCAGTGTCGCATGCAACATCCGCCTCTATCCCCATCATATCCGGACGATTCTGCGGTCTCACGGGAAGGGCTTCGACCGATCCGAGGTCTACGTCGGCCCCATTTCCCTCCAGGACATCTCCGCGACTCTGCCCTTCGACGCTTACCTGGCGTACATGTTCGGGGGATTCGGGCAAAGAATCGGGTGTCGGATCCGCCCGTACGAGATCCATGCCGGAGAGACCGACCGGGTCATTGAAGAGGGGATGCGGGTGCTCGAAGAAGCCTTCGAGAGTGACCGATCCAAGGAGGAGGCGCTGGACGAGGTGGTCTCCCGCTTCGAAGCCATAAAGGTCGCCGAAACCGAGCGGCGGCCGGAGGTGGCGATCTTCGGGGACCTCTATTCCCGGGACAACCGGGTCTTGAACCAGGACCTGGTCCGTTTCATCGAAGCCCACGGCGGGGAGGTCATCACAACCCCCTACACGTCCTATGTGAAGATGGTGGTGCGCCCCTATTACTGGAAATGGTTCCTGGAGGGCCAGTACATGAGCCTCCTCTCCACCGGGGCCTTGATGACTGCCGTCGTGCACCTGGAGAAGAAGTACTTCCGGATATTCGAGCGGATCCTGGGAGAACCCGAGCCGGCCTACGACGCTTCTCCTCAGGCCATCCTGTCCGAATTCAACGTCCGGGTAGAGCACACCGGGGAGGC
>JBDRDQ010000072.1:0-29192 GCA_043820695.1 Gemmatimonadota bacterium
AGAGGGATGTCCTCTTTGGGCTCGTAGATCTGATCCTTTACCCGTGCCGCACTCCCCTCGATGTCGAGGCTGAGTCCCCTGAAGAGCCTTATCTCCATCCGGGAAAAGAACTCGATCCTGTGCTGCTTGAAATCGTCCAGGAAGTTGGACCCTTCTAGGCTGAGGTCCAATTCACCCCACGGACGCTGGAAAGCTGACGCGATCCCCAGGCTCTGGGCTACCCGGGTCTCTTCGGTTTTGTCGAAGAGGGTCACTTCCTCGTAGTTGAAGGAAGCCACCTCCACCTTATAGAGGAAGGTGATCTGTCGTTGGGTGGACTCGGAGTAGGGGAAGATATTGTATTCCAGCGCTGGTCCGGCCCGGAGGGTCAAATCCTGGTTTTGCCGGGTTGAGCCCGAGGCGGAAGCGGTCCCGCCGGCAGACCAGTGAGGCGACATACTCCAAACCCCTGTAGCCGTCCCTTCGAAGCTCTGTTGGCTGAAGGTGGATTTCTCGCCTTCTTTATCGAGCTCGACACTCCGTTGGTTCCAGTCCCCCTCGGCCCTGAAATCGAGCTTCAAATCTTCTGTGATCCGACCGGCGGAGATTGAACCATCGATGGACTTGGACTTTTCCCGACTCGTCGCATCAAATTCTCCACCGACGCTCACCCGGAAGACCCAAAGGTCCCAGGGATCTTCGATGGGTCCCGCCGAAGCCTCGTCACCGGGGCCGCTATAGGTGATGTCGAGGCGGCGGCCGATGGAGGTTGGGGCGAGGTACCGAACGAGACCGAGCTTGAAGGTCCGGACCAGACCTGAGCGGGTCACATTGTCGGTCTCGTCGGGGAGGGAGGTGTAGCGAAGCGTGTCTCGGGTCCCCTCCAGCTTCCCCAGGCCGATGAAGAAGAATGTATACTCCTGGCCTCCGGCGCCGGTGGACTGGGATGCCACGAGGACATGGAGTTCGGCGTCCATCCGATCCCGGACGTAGCTGACGAAGTCCACCTCCCGGCGGAAGTGATCAAAGTCGCAGATGTACGAATCGCAGTCCAGAAAAACCCGGAGTGGTTCTTCTGTTTGGGAAGCGGATTGTTGCACGCCCTGCCCGGCACCAGCTTGCGGGAGAGAAGCTGCGCTGAGAACCGCCAGGAGGAAAAAAGGAATGACCTTCTTCATTGGAGGCGCCCCTGCCTTTGGCGTGACGGAGTGCAGCAACGTGACGGAGTACAGCCCATTCTCTAATCTATGGCCGGTATCAGATCGGCGAGTGATGAGGTTGTGAGAAGCGAGTAAGGAACAGCGAAGGAGGTTGTAAGGGAGCCGGCCAATCCTCCCAGCCTTGCGCCCTTGTCCTTCCCTTTATTGATTCATTTCTCTTCGCCTCGCACTTTTTCGGCGGGCAGTACATGAGTCTCAAGAGGTAACCCATGACGGATGACAAGGCGGCTTGTTTGGTATGTAAGAGGGATTCGGAAGAGATCCCCCTGATCTCATTCCGTTATAAGGCCGCGGGTCTTTGGATATGTCCGCAGCACCTTCCCATACTGATCCACGATCCCATGAAGCTGGCGGACATCCTCCCCGGGGCGGATACCTTCCATGCAGCGGACCATCAGGACTGAGCCAACCCAATCGGCACCTTTTCGCGTCTTTTCCGTATAAGGTTCGTGACGCGGACGGTTGAACGTCCTTCCAGTTCTCCCTGAAAACTTGATCCTTGGCCACTGGCCAAGATCGGACGCCTGTCGTGTTTGTGCAGGCGCTCCGACGTTCAGGGGAACTTGTGACGATGCTTTTTGTTAGAAAAAGATGCCGGCCCATCCCTATTATTCTTGAGAGAGGACCTCAATGCGGCTTGGTAGTTGGATAAAAGAACTCCACCGGCGCTTCGTCTGGCAGGTTCTGGGAAGCTACGCAGTCGTGGCATGGATCATTCTTCAACTGGCGGAGACTCTGGAGGGCCTGATCGGGCTCCCACTCTGGTTTGGCCCAACCACGGTTGTGGTGGTCCTCCTGGGTTTCCCGGTCTTCCTGGTTACGGCCCTCACCCAAGGGGGATCCAAGAAAGAAGCCTCCTACCGCTCCCAATTCCGTGACAGTGCCGAGGGGGGAGATGAGTCCCTCTCCTCCTGGAGGTCCCTGGAGGCTCATCCCATGAGGGATGGTCTCCGCCATGTATTCACCTGGCGAAACGCCGTCGCCGGGGGGGCGGTCATGGCCATTCTCCTGGTGATCGGCACTGCGGGTTACTCGTGGCTGCGATCCGCGGGAATCGGGCCCCTGGGATCCCTGGTGGCCAAGGGCGTTTTCGAATCCAACGAGAACCTGATCTTGTCGGATTTCAAGGAAGCCATCGCTTTGGATTCCACCTTTTCCATGGCCTATCGGAAGCTGGGTGTCATCCTTTCCAACGACGAGCGCAATGAGGACGAGGCCCGGGTGGCGTTCACGAAGGCCGATGAGGGCAGAAAACGACTCACCGACCGGGAGCGGCTTCTGGCCGAGGCGACCTACCACACCTATGTGAGTGAGGACCTGGATTCGGCCATCCGGGCCATCGAAAAGGGGCGGGCCCCCGCCGTCAGCTACACCAACGCAGTCTTCACCCTCTTCGAAATCGGTCAGGTGGACTCGGCCACGGCGATCCTGAACGCTTTTCGGGACGAACACCCCAATCACCCGCAGGCAGCCCAGTATGCGGCCGCTCTTGCCAGTGCCCGGTTTGACTATGAAGCGGCGGAGGGTCTGGTCCAGCAACTGATGGAGGCCCAAGACGGCAACCCCCGATGGGAGATGTGGGGGGAGGCCGAGTTGGCCAACTATGCCATGGTGAGAGGGAAGCTGAACGAGGGAGCAGAGCGCATCCTCAGAGCCCACGGTCTCCAAGATGGGGCCGGGACCCGGTTTTCCGAGCAGCCCAGACTGATCTTCGAGGCTACGGGTATGGCCACCCTTCAGCTTCACTTCCTCCAGGACTCGGCAGGAGCGGTCGGTACCCTCGACCGTGCACTCGCCACGCCGGGAATGGATTCCGTGCCTCCTGCGGCCCGAGGCCACCTGGAGTTCGCTGGTCTCTACGCCCAGGCCGGCCGCGCCGATAAGGCCCGGGAACGCCTGGCCGCCTACAGGGCGGAGATTCCCGCCGAGATCCGGGGAGAGCAAGGGCGACAATCCGACCTTCGATTCGTCGAGGCGGCCGTCGCACTGGCGGACGGACGCCCGGAGGAGGCGGTCCGCCTTTACCGCGAGGCGCGGGCGTTGGCTCCGACCTGTGAATTCTGTGGGCTCCCTGAAGTTGGGGAGGCTTTCGAGGCCGCAGCCATGCCCGATTCGGCGGTGGTCTCCTATGAGGGGTATCTGGAGATTAAGGCTCTCTTCAGGTCCCTGAACGACAACGTGAGATTGCACCGGGTGCTGCTGGGACTGGGGCGTTCGTATGAGGCTCTGGGCCAACGGGAGCGCGCGGCTGATCACTTTCGTTGGCTCCTGGGGCTCTGGTCCGAGGCCGACCCTGGCCTGCAACCCCGGGTGGAAGAACTTCGGGAGAAGCTGGACTCGCTGGGAGTGGGGGGCTCCTGAGGAGAAGGACCCTCGGGCCATCCGCCCCGATTCCTCGTACATTGCTCCCTGATCGTCGCCTGACCCACGGCCTTTCAGGGAGTTGCCTTATGCGTTCTTCTCGCACCGGTTTCCTTCTCGGCTTCGGCTCTCTTCTTCTCGGCTTCCTGGCCACGGCCTCTCCTGGGGAGGCTCAACGCTCCGAGCCCTTGAGAACGCCCCTCCCTGAAGAAACCCTACAGATCTTCGCCAATGAGATCAGTGGCCAGATGGCCTTCAACAACATGGTGAAGTTGGCCGGGGCGCCCTGGCTTCGAACACCCGAGGAACTCTCGGGAGAGACCAACTTCTACGAGTCGGAGGAGATCTACCGCATGGCCCTGGCCTATGGGATCGAGACCGTTCGGTTCGATCGGTACGAAGCCCCCGGGACCTTCGACTATCCCTTGGAGGGAGATCTTTGGGTCCAGGGTCGCCGGGTAGCGAGGATTCCGGCGGATGCAGCCCTGGTGGCCAGCGGCACCCAAACGGGAGAGGTGGAGGGTCGTCTGGTGTACGTCCCAGAGGTTCCGGAGGACCAGGTCCCGGGTCTGGAGGCGGCCATGGCTGCGGATCCCGAACAGTTCAGGGGAGCTGTGGCCCTCATGTGGTCCCACCCTCGGGGTGCCCTATTCGAGGCTCTGGATCGGGCCGGACTGGAGGCCGTCATCAGCTTCAGTTCCCGGGAGCGGTACTTCGATCCGGACCAGGTCGTGTATTCCCGAGGCAGCTACGGCCAGGGCGAAAACCTCCGCATGGGATTCACCGTATCGTGGCGGCAGTGGTCCGAGATGTTGGAGGACGTGCAGCGGGGCCAGGAGATGATGGTGAAGGCCGGAGCCGTCATGTCCACCTACCCGAACCGGTTCGAGACCGTCTACGCATGGATCCCCGGGACCGAACCCGATCTTCCCGGTGTCGTCTTCACAGGGCACCTCTTCGAGGGATACACCAAGCGGGGGGCCAATGACAACATGGGGGGGCCGGCCATTCAGCTGGAGATCCTCCGTGCCCTCCACGACCTCATCGAGTCGGGGCAGCTTCCCCAGCCCCGCCGGACCCTTCACTTCATCTGGCCCAACGAAATCAGCGGCACCTACGAGTTCCTTCGCCGTGACCCGAGCCTGGTGGAGAGGCTAGCCATCAACATCAATATGGACATGGTGAGTGAGGGCCTCCGGAAGGCCAATAGCTGGTTTACGATGAGCGAGACCCCGACCCAACTGGCATCCTTTTACGATGGCCTCGCCGCCTCGGTCCTCAACTACATCTGGAGGACCAACGACATCGTCTATCTTCCGGGGGCCCCTCGGGGTCGCCCGGGTGGGCAGTACTTCCCGGATCCGATGTGGGAGAAAAATGGGTCCAGGGATGCGTTCCGATACTTCATCCACGAGGCTACCGGGGGGAGTGACCACATCGTCTTCAACAACGCCTCGGTTGGCGTGCCAGGGATCGAGTTTTTCACCTGGCCGGACCAGTGGTATCACGCCGATTCGGACACCCCGGACAAGGGTGACCCCACGGAAATGAGGCGAGTGGCCTTTCTCGGCGCGACCACGGCCTGGGCTTCGGCCAACCTCGCGGACGAGATGCTCCCCGATCTCCTGAATGCGGTTTCAGACTTCGGGTACAATCGTGTTGCGGAGCGGGGGCTCCCCAGAGCGATGGAGGCCTTGGAAGGGTTGGGGTCGGGAGAGATAGACGCTGCCGCAGCTCATGCGGTAGACATCCTCGAGGCTGCGGTGGAGCGGGAGCGGGACGCGCTGCGGTCGGTTCACCAAATCCATACGGGCAGCCGCGACGCGACCCAGTTGGTTGATCGAGAATTGGCATCCTGGGAGGCCTACGGAGATGCCCTCAGGGGCTTCATTCTAAGGACGGCGGCCCCGGCAACCTCTGGTGGTTTGGCTCTTTCCGAACCGGACGCCGAGGATCTGGCATGGGACCGGGTGGCCCCCCGCCTCGCCGCAGGAATCCGAGGCCTGGAGTTCAACATGGGGCAGTTCGGGCCGGCCCAAGCCTACTTCCGGACGCACCCGGGGGCCCTGGAGGAGATCGGGCTCAGCAACGCGCAGACCCAACAAATTCTCAACTACATCAACGGGGACCGATCCATCCTGACCATCCGAAACCGAGTGGCGGCTTGGACCGGGGAAAGCCTCTCGGTAAGCCAGGTGGCCCGATATCTGGAGCTTCTGGAGGAGATCGGGTGGGTGGAGCTGGAAGGATAGTGGAGACCCTTGGTCTGGCGCTCTCCGGAGGGGCCGTGCTGGGGTGCGCCCATATCGGGGTCCTGAAGGCCTTTGACGAGGCGGGCGTCAGGGTGACCCACCTGGCCGGAACCAGCATGGGTGCCCTGGTCGCCTCCTTCTATGCCTTCGGGATCACAGGAAAGGAGATCGAGGCGATCGCAGAGGAGCTCCGGTGGCCCCACGTTACAAAATTGTCCCCCTCCAAGCTCGGCTTTCTCTCCCAGGCGAAACTGCAAAAAACTCTTCGGAGGCATATCGGGGACGTCCGGATCGAGGATGCTCCGATTCCTCTCGCCATGATAGCGACGGACATCAGCTCCGGAGAAAAAGTGGTTATGACGGAGGGGAATCTGGCCGTGGCTGCCAGCGCCAGCGCTTGTTTCCCCGGAATATTCATTCCCGTGGAGCGGGATGGCCGCCTTCTGGTGGATGGTGGGTTGGTAGAGAACCTTCCTCTTTCCCCCCTTCAAGGCTGGGGTGTGGATCGGATCATAGCTGTGGACGTGTTCCTGGGGATGACCTTTCACCGACCCACAAAGCTGTTGGACCTCATCAAGAATGCTGTGGATATCGTCCTGGTCCAGGCTGCCCGGGCGGAGGCGGGGAAGGCGGACATCCTCATCGCCCCGGACCTCGACACCTTCAGTTCGACGGACATGAAGGATATCCCGGGCCTGGTGAACGAGGGGTATCGGGCGGCGCAGGGAGTCCTGGACCAGCTGGCTCCTTGAGGTAGGAATCGGGATATTTCGGCTCGGCGTCTCAGCGCCCTTACTCCCCCTTCTTGGACCGATAGGGAATCTGGGCCGAGAGGAACTTCAGCATTCCCCTACTTGCTCCTTCGCTCGCCAGGAACCTCTGCAGGAGCCGATCCATGGCCCTGAGCATTTCCTCCAGTTCCTGCAACCGGTCCCCCACCAGAACATCATCCTCGCCCATGGAGGTCAGGAACTCCTGAAGGGCCGAGAGGGCTGGGTCGAACTCCCGCTTCTTCCGCTCCGAGGCAATTCTGAAGAGCATGGACCAGACATCGTCTTCCGCGATGTAGAAGTCTCGTCTCTCACCAGTGAGGTTGACCCGCCGGACCACGCCCCAGTGCCGAAGCTCTTTCAGGGACATGCTGGCGTTTCCCCGGCTCATCCCCAACTCCTCCGTGATTTCCTCCAGGCCCAGGGGTTCTCTGGTGGCTAGGAGGAGGGCATGAATTCGGGCCATGGACCGGCTGATGCCCCACATGGCTCCCATGGAGCCCCAGGATTCTACGAACTTGGAACGGGTATCGGTGTCCATGATTCCCTCGATGGATTCGGAACGTTTTGTTTGTTCAGTATTTTCTGAATAAAGGCTCCGACCTGACGCTGGTCAAGAGAGGGGTGGGCCAGGAGGAAATCGGAGCCTGCCCTTAACCCGCCGTGATTCCTCCGTCTACAGGGAGGCAGATTCCGGTGATGAACGACGCCTGGTCAGAGGCCAGGAAGAGGATGGCCTGTGCGATCTCATCGGGTTGGCTGATGCGGCCAAGGGGGTGCTTTCCTTCAAAGACATGTCGAACCTCTGCCTCCCCCCCCATCTCTTCCCATTCCCTCCGGAGCATAGGAGTTTCCACGCTCCCTGGTGCGATGCAGTTCACCCGGATTCCCTCGGCGGCGTGGTCCAGCGCCATGGCCCTGGTGAGATTGATAATGGCGCCTTTGGCGGCGGCATACGCCGGTACCCCCTTGGCTCCCACCAAGCCCAGGTACGAACCGTTGTTGATGATTGCGCCACCCACCGGGACCTTACCATCCACGCCTTTCCCTCCACCCAGCATCGCCGGGATGGCTGCCCGGCTCATGAGGTACGTGCCCTTCACATTGACGTCAAAGGTTAGGTCCCACTCCTCCGGCGTGGTCTCCACCACCGTCTTCTCACGGACGATGACACCGGCGTTGTTCACCAGGACATCCAGCCGGCCGAAGGCGTCGAGGGTCCGGCCGACAGCGGAGGAACAATCGGCCGCAGAGCTGACATTGCAGGGGACGAAAAGAGCCCAGGTCCGGGTCCGGGACCGCTTGGGGTCTGCGCGGTAAACCTTCCGGGCCACCTGGTCGACCTCCAACGCAGCGGCTTTCCCCTTATTCTCATCCCGGGCAGCGAGGACCACCGAGGCCCCCTGGCCGGCGAAGGCGAGGGCGGCGGCCTTGCCGATACCGGAGGTGCCGCCGGTGATGAGGATGACTCGCCCTTCGAAAGACATGGTCGGTTCCATTGGGATTGGGTCAGGTTCGGGTTTCCTGTTTCCCCGCTCAGCGCTCGTCCAGCAGCCTCTTCACAGCCAATCTCAACGCCGGCCCGGCGTAGAGCCCTTCCACTCGGTGCCGTATGGTTCCGTCCCGGCCAATGAGGAAGGAGGTGGGGAGGATTTCGACGTCGGTGATGCCGCCGAGGTCCACGTCCCTTGCCATGGCCACCGGGTAGGTGATTCCCTTCTTCTGAAGAAAGGCCTTCACCGGAGCGGGGTCGCCCTGGTCCCTGGAAACGCCGAGGACCAGGAACCCCTGGTCCCTGTAGTCGTCGTAGACTCGCTGGAAACCGGGCATCTCGATCACGCAGGGGGGACACCAGGTCGCCCAGGCGTTCACCAGAACGACCTTTCCCTCCAGATCCTCCCGGGTGAGGACGGAGCCGTCCAACGCCCGGAACGCTGCGACCGAGATCTCGTCATCCCCGGCGCCGATGCCGAAGACTGCGGTCACCTGGGGACCGAGCCGGAATAAAACGAACCCCAGAACTCCTACCCAAATGAGGAGTTCCAGGGGTCGCTTGATCCTATTCCACACCGACGTCTTCATCACCCCGACGGAAAGATGACTACCCTCCGCTCCTCCCTTTCAGAACCTCCAGGGAAAACGCCAGGGATTGTCCTGCCAGGTTCCCGGCCTTCCGGAACTCCTTGCCCTCGTATGCGTCTTTGGCGCCATTTACCAACCGCAGGGCTTTCTTGAGATCCGTCTTCTCGTCTTCTGTGGGATCGACGGCGACGGCCTCCCTGGCGGCCTTGTACGCCCGGGTCGCCCGGTCGATAGCCTTTCCAGCCTGGAACCGGGGGGAGAGGGACCGGATCAGGTCAGCCGAGGCCAGGGCCGCCCCCAGGGCCGCAGCATATCTTTCAGCGGCCACCCCCGCGTGCCCCCGTTCAGCCAATGCCTTGGCCCGATCAAGAGTCTCCTGGATCCGGTCCGGAAGGGTTTTCCCGGCGAGGCGATCATCCAAACGAGACAGGGCCTGGTTCACCCCCGTCAGAGCTTCGTCGGCTACGCCCGGTCCCAGAACGGCCACGATGGCATTCAGGGTTTGGCCCGCTTTGAGGAGTCTTTGCCCTTTCGGATGGCCCCCTTGTGCCCCGATGGCCTGGTAGGTGCGTCTCAGGAGGTTGTCCAAGGAGGGGAGGGGGGTCCCCTGCTGGTCGTTGGCCTCCAGGGCGGCTTCCGCCACCAACTCGAAGGAAGCCTCGTCCAGCTGCCCTTCGTTGGCCGTCGGTGACGAGTCACTGCAAGCAGCCAGGCCCAAAGCGGCCATCAGGGGAAAGACGAATCTCTGGTGGATCATGGGAAGATCTCCGTTCTCAGTGTCCCATCATGGCGTCGCGCATGGCCTTGAATTCCGTTCCTTCGTTCCAGCCTGGGAAGGCGTTGGAGTACGCCAACTCCAGGCCGATGCGGAACCAAACAGCGATGTCCTGCATGGCCCCGCCCAGGTCCCAATCCGGAGAGTATTCGTCGGTGACCTGGTGGTAGTTGTCGGCGGTCCAGGCGTCGGATTGAGCCCGGCTCCACTCTTCCCCGTGCTCGATGTTGTCATGGCCCGCACCACCATAATGAGCCGGAACCCCCTGCTTGGCCAATGGAAAGTGGTCCGACCGGAAGAAGGACCCTTTCTCTGGCTCCGGATTCGGTTTTACGACCCGGTCGATGAGGGCATTGGCTCGGACCGCGTAGTCATCGAGCTCGGAGTTCCCGAACCCGGTGATGGTGTAGTCGTGCGTGGCCCCGAAGATAGGCAGAGCGTCGATGTTGATGGCCGCGACCGTCTTGTTCAGAGGATACACGGGGTTCTCGGCGTAGTAGCCTGACCCCAATAATCCCTGCTCCTCCGCGGTGGTTCCCCAGAAGACCACCGTCCGCTCCGGAGCCGGATCCAACAAGGTGTAGGCTTCGGCGATTTCAATAAGGGTGGCGATGCCGCTGGCGTTGTCCACCGCTCCGTTGTAGACCTGGTCGCCCGCGAGGGACGGGTCCGTTCCGAAGTGGTCCCAGTGGCCCATATAAATGACCACCTCGTCCGGGCGAGTCGTCCCGGGGATCTTCGCAAAGAAGTTCCTGGACGAGGATCGCTCGATGGTATTCTGAATGGCCAGGGAGGCCGTTAGGTCCCCCATGGGGACGGCCTGGAAACCCGGAGTCTGCGCCTGTGCCTTCAGCTCATGGTAGTCCAGCCCTGCCATTTCGAAGATGGCTTCGGCCGTCCCGAGGCTGATCCATCCCTCCGCCGCCACCAGGCCCATGTTGTTGTCTTCCGTGACCAGGTTGAATTGGGTTCCGGTCCACCCATTCTCGACGGTTGCCCAACCGTAGGCCGCCGGCGCAGTCTCGTGGACGATCAGGACAGCCGCCGCTCCCTGTCTGGCTCCCTCCTCATACTTATAGGTCCAACGTCCATAGTAGGTCATGGCGTTGCCCTTGAAGAGGTCCGGGTCCTGAGTCGCGAACCCAGGGTCATTCACCAGGACGACCACTGTTTTCCCGGCGACATCCACCGCAGCGTAGTCGTCCCACCCGAACTCGGGCGCCACCGCTCCATACCCTACGAATACCAACTCTGAGTTCTCGAATCCGACGCTTTCCACCACCCTCGGCGTCCCCGCCACGAACTCGGAGCCGTACTCGAAGGTCCTCGAGCCGCCGGCCCCGCTGACGGCGAGGCTCATGTCCGGATCGGCAGTAATGGCGACCAGAGGCACTTCTTGAACCCATGTCCCGTTCACCCCGCCGGGCTCCAGGCCCAGGGATGCGAACTGCTCGGTGAGGTACTGGATGGTCAACTCTTCACCATTGGAAGAGGGGGCACGGCCGCCGAACTCGTCGGATGCCACCACCTGAGTGTGCTCCCGAATCTCCCCTTCCGTGATGCCGGCCAGGGCCTCCTGGATGGCGGTCTCGGAAGGAAGGTTCATGACGACATCGTCCCCACCGCCGCTTTCGGCGGCGGGTCCGCAGGCTGCGAGGAATGCCGCCGAGAAAACCGTAGCGGACACGATGAGAGTGCGGAGGTTGGCAGTGGGCGACCAGAACATGGATTTCTCCGGGGTCGAGGAGATCTGAGACCGAAGCCTGACCACTCCCGACCGGGAACCCCTTGGGGAATCCAGGTTGAGTGGTCCCGGACCTTGGTGAACCGGGCTGTTACCGTGAAAAGAGTAGTGTGTTGGGGGAGGGCAGGGGAAGGGGGAGCGGGGTAGTACCCTCACCGGACCCACTCCTCCAGCTGTTCCGTGGAACGTTCCGTGGAGGCGGGTTCTGCCGGCCGCCACCGGCAGGGGCCCCCTTTTTTTGCGACGACGAGGCGGCTGGGCCTCCTATCCGATCATGGCCGCCGCCAGCAGTCCTATCCCCAACAGCGCATTCGTGGCCAGGTTCCAGGTGACGTTCGCGCCCAGTGCCGGAATGGGCACCTCGGTGGTGGTGTCACCGAGGGCCCACTTCAATGGCTTCACGAGCAGCACAGACGGCAAAGCCCCCAACAGGGCCCACATGGGGAAGATTCCCGACACCACCGCGCCCACTATCCAAACCGGGACCAGCAACGCCGCCAGCGCGTAGATCAGCGCCGCCGCCCGCCGCCCGAACATGAGAACCAGGTTCCTCCGGCCCCCCTCCCGATCAGCGGCCTCGTCCGGAAACTCGTTCAGGAGGAGGAGGTTGAAGGTCATGAGGAAGGCCGGGACGGAAGCTGCCAAGGCCACGCCTCCCAACATTCCCTCCTGGACCATGGCCACCCCCGACACCGCCATTCCGCCAAGGCCAAGTCCGGCTGCCACCTCCCCGATACCCATCCGGGCCAGGGCATCGGTATAGCCCATTACGAAAACGGCCCCGAAGAGGAGAAAGGGGAGGAATGACGGCCCGATCTGGAAGTAGAACCAGATTCCGATGGCCAGGCCGACCAGGGCGAAGAAGAGTCCCAACCGCAATGCGGCCTCCACAGGGGCCTTGCCCTCCGGCAGCGTACCGGAGCCGCCGGAGAAGGGGGTGCGGACCGTGTTCAGGTCGATCCCCCGGCGCATGTCGCTCCATTCATTCAGAGCGTTCACCGCGATATGAACGGCCACCAGGCCCACGAGGGCCAGCAGGGTGGGAACCCAGTGGACGGTGCCTTCGTAAGCTGCGGCACCCGCTCCGCAGATCACCAGGGTAACAGGGAGGAGGAGGAAGGGCGCCCGGGCCAGCGCTGCATACGTCTTCACGTCGGTCATAGGTGTAACCCTCACCATTCAGCACTCGGGTCAGGATGCCTCGCCAGGGGCGAGTTCCCATACGGGAACATGCTTCGCCCGCTGGACGCCGACAACCTCCCCGAAACACTTTCTTGAAGTTCGTCCTTGCGGTTCCTTCCCCTTCCTGGGTACAAGCCCCAAGTTCCTCCCGCCCGTTGGCAGTTCTGGGTTGTCTCCCACATGGCTTCTTCGGAGGTTAGGTTTGGAAACGAACCCTCTCTATCGACGGGGAAATGTGCTTGGGGACCCCTGGCCGCGGGCGGTATCTACATCGGAGGTTGAATGTCTAATCGGCTTTTCTCCGGCGCCTCTCCCGAACAGGTTGAGGCGGCCCTGGCCCCTCTGGTGGACTTCCAGGACGAGGGTCTCCACATCGCAGACCTGAACCTCGTGGTGGAGGAACGCCTCCTCCCTCACCTCATGCGGTACGACCTCCCGTCCTCCCAGGGCCTTTTCAACTCCTTCCTGGAAGATGGAGCCGCCTACGGGGCGGAAGTCGCCCTGGAGTGGAACCAGGGAGTCACAAACTGGCAGGTCTCCCCCGGGGGGGCCACCCTGGAGGAGCTTTGCTGCCGGGCCCTTTGCCGGCTCTTCAGCCTGGGCCCCGACGCTGAGGCTACCGTTCTTTACTGCGGGACCTACGCCAACCAGCAGGCCCTGTACATGGCCCTGCACCACTGGGCGGAGAAGAAGGGGATCGACTTCGCCTCGAAAGGCCTTGCCGGATTCGGGAATCCTTCCCGGTTGGCCGTGGTCGTCTCGACCGACGCCCACTACTCCCTTACCCATGCGGTGCGTTTCCTTGGTTTGGGGGAGGAGGCGCTGATCCAGATCGAGGTGGGACAGAACCGGCGCATGGACGTGGACCGGCTCCGAAAAACCCTGAGAGAGCTCCGGGGCACCCGGGAAGTGTTTTGTGTGGTGGCCACGGCAGGGACCACCTCCACAGGGTCCGTTGATCCCGTGAATGAGATCGCCGACGTGTGCAAGGAGGAAGGTACTTGGCTGCATGTAGACGGGGCATATGGGTTGGCTTACAGCCTGGTCCCGGAAAAAGCTCCCCTTTTTAGGGGCTTCGATCGGGCGGAAACGGTGGCTTGGGATCCGCACAAACAGATGGCTGTCCCCATTCCCAGCTCCATTCTCTTCGCACGGGACCGGGAACTCTTCCGGCCCATGGCTCTTTACAGCTCCTACTGGAACCGTGCCGACGCCCCGGGCCCCAACCCCGGGCTCAAGTCCATACCCAGCACCCGGCCCCTTGCCGTGCTTCCCCTGGTCGCATCCATTCGCCATCAGGGTTTGACCGAGATTGTGAGCCGACTCCGAAAACCCCTTGAGGCCATTCGGGGCTTTTATGAAGAGCTGCTCCGGCAACCCGGTCTTGAGCCCCTTCACGAGCCGGATACAGGCATCCTCTGTTTCAGGGTCGTCCCACACTGGATGGCGGAAGCTGAAGTGGACCGGCTCCAGGAGCACATCTACAGAACCATTCTCAAGAAAGGGAAGCGGATCATCTCGGTGACCCGTGTCGGTGAAAAGGCCGCCCTCAGGGCGGTGGCCGTCATCCCCGAAGTCACCACGGGCTCTCTCATGGAAACCGTGGCCGAAGTCCAGCAGATCGCAGGGGCATTCCGGTGATGGCCTCCTGCGGGCGCCGGTCTTCTGACGGTGCTTGCCTCATTCCGCGAACATTTCCTGAAGGGTGGCTAGAATACGGGTGAGGGTTATCCCTGAGAGCTTCCCCAGGCGGCGCACCAACCGGTCGGAATCGACAGTGCGGAGTTGATCCAGGACTACGTGTCCGTCTCTTCGCTGGAACTGGCAGGGGATCCGAAACGGGTAGGCATGGCCTCCCGTGGTCATGGGGGCAACGAGGACCGTGGAGAGGTGGCGGTTGAGTTCGTCAGGGGAGACGATGGCGCAGGGCCGAGTCTTGCGAATCTCAGTCCCCCGGGTGGGATCCAGCGCCACCAGGTAGACCTCCCCCCTTTGTGGACCACTCACTCCCATTCCCACTCCAACTCATCGAAACGGGTCGGAATCTGCTCGTCGAGAAACCCGTGTTCTCCACGATCGTGGAGGGTTTCCGCTGCCTCTCCCCATCCACCCCTCGGTTCATTGGCTGGTTCGATGATGATGCCCTTCCCAATGACTCTGAGTCGGACATCTCCGTCGAGCCCAGCCTCCTCGAGCATGGGTTTAGGGATGCGGACGCCCCCTGGAGTTTCCGATACGCACGAGTTTTGCCTTCATTGGTTCCTCCTTGGGAAGTAATTACATAGTAATTACGTTCCTCCAGAGAGAGAAGGGCCCTCCCTACCCCTGAGCCAAGATTCCTCTCAGCTTCCCGGCGTAGGCCTCACCCTCCTCATTGTCACTGACAATCTCGATCTGGTCGGGGCCGCTTACTCCCAGGCCAATCTCCACGGCCCGTGCCATCTGTTCCTGCTGGAAGATGGGGGTGCCCATGATGGCGTCGTTGGACCCCAGCTCTTTCAGTACGGCCAGCCCCACGGCATCCACCGCCACCCGGTCGGTCCCGGCCACCACGACGTTCCCCTGTTTCAGCGTGCCACGAGTGGGGCCGCCGTCGGTAAAGGCCTCGATTCCGTCTAGGACGATGAGCTGGGGGGTGTAGCCCTGGTTCAGCTCGGCGATCATACGCCGCATGTCGGGGGAGCGGTGCATTCCCCGGCGGATGGGTTTTGGAGTGAGTCCAACCGACAGCTTTAAGGACATGGTGAAGACGCCGCCGGACCCGTGGGTCTTCAAACAACAGGTGGAGACGTTGTATTCAGCGTTCACCACGTGGCGGGGAAGATGGAATCCCTCGGGCCAGTGGGTGCCGCTGGGCTGGAAGTGGACCCAGTCCGAGTCGGGCATCTCGTCGAAATTGACCACCTCGAACCCCATATCGCTGGCCAAGTCCGGGATCCCCTTTTCCACCATCACCTCGCCGGTGTTGGGGGGGCCGCTGGACTCGCCCAGGGTGATGCTCTTGGCGTCCCGCTCCTGAAGCTCCCTGACCAGCTGCATGAGGGTCTCGTTGGACGTGCCGGCTGGAGCCGCTCCAGCCGTATTAAAATTGGGCTTGATCACCACCTGCTTTCCAGCCATTCCGGCGGGATTCAACAGTGTCAGGGCCCGGGCCACGCCGTCCTTCCGGTCGGTGGTCCGGATGAGGGCAACCGTGGAAGCCCGGGCGTTACGGCGAAGTCCAAACGCACCCAGGTCGGTGTGGGGAAGGAGGATCATGCTGGCTGCTGCGCCTTTCAGGAAATGGCGTCGGCCTATGGTGTCGGAGTGGGGAAAGGTCATGAAATCCTCCAGGGGCGTTGGGGCTCTTGGCTCAACGAAAGGAAATTACGGCGAAAAGGCTTTTTAGGAAAATGTTACCGGAGGGGGCTTCGACGATCTCTTTCAGGAGCTTCAGAGCGTCCCGGGCGCGGCCGGGAAGATCTCGGGATCCTGAAACAGCTCTGGGAAAACCTTTCCCAAGAAACCCTCCAGAGACTCCTGAAACCGAGCCAGAGACAGGTACATGGGTTGGTAGTATGCGTCAGGCGTGCCCACCAGCGGGCCGAAAGGGACGAACCCCATGTGACGATAGAGCTTGAGCTCCCGCGTGGTCCCGGATATCAGAGCCAGGTCAAAGCCACGCTGCTGGCAAACTTTCCAGGCCAGGGCCATGATAAGCGCAGCCACCCGCCGCTTCCGGTACTCGGGCCGGACGGCCAGGAGCCTAAGCTCACAGGGGGATTGGTGGGGGGGAAGGTAGCTGTCGAGATCCTCCAGCTTCTGATCCAGGGAGAAGGGCCTCCGGGCCCTGAGGGCCATCATGGCGATGAGCCGGCCCTGGTCCAACCCGATGAAGTAGGTGTTCTCCTCCTCGAACTTGTCCCGGTGCCGGCGGTCCTTCCGGGTGGGATGCTGGGGGATCTCCTCTACGAAGGTCTCGTAGCTCAGCGTCCGGATCTGCTCCAGCTCCTGGGAGGTGGAGGCCAGCTTGAACACCAACCCATCTCGTGATCTCATGCGTCGGCTCCGCTCTTCCCCTGAAAAAGGGACACGATGTCTTGGCGGTGGGCCCTGAAGATACGTGAGGGGTCAGGACAGCGCGAAAAGGACCGCGATATATCCGATGTACGCTGCAGAGAACGCGATTCCTGCCTTCCGCCCAATGGGCTTCCTCAGCCACACAAAAGCGGAGATGGCCAGGGCCGCCGCCAGCATTACCGGCAGATCCAGAAAGGGGAAGCTGGCTGGCACCGGGATAGGCCGGGGGCTGGCCAGAGCGGACACCCCCATGATGGCCAGGAGGTTGAAGACGTTACTTCCGATCACGGTTCCAAGGGCCACCTCGGTCTGCCTCCTGTAAGCTGCCACGACGGTGGTGGCGAGCTCGGGGAGTGAGGTGGCAAAGGCGATGATACTCAGGCCCACAACCGCCTCCGAAACCCCAAGGCTCATGGCGATCTGGACCGTGGCTTCCACTACGAGGTCGGCTCCAAGCGGGAGACCGATGATGCCAAGGATGATGAACAGGGAGATGAATCTGCGTTGGGAGGGTAGGCCCAGGACAAAAACAGGATGGGGTTTCCCATCAGCATCCTTATGGGCCTGTGCGACGTCCCGGAGCGTAGGGATCAGGACCAGTACCATCCCGATGAAGAGCGCGGCTCCTGCCGGCCGGCTCAGGGCGTCCTTAAGAGAAAGAAGAATGAAAAAGATGCTCGCGCCGATCATGACGGCGCTGTCCCGGCGCACGGAGTCCCCCGGATAGGCCAGAGGAAACACGATGGCCGAGACGCCGGCCACGAGGAGGACGTTGGCGATGTTGCTCCCCACCACGTTCCCAAGGACGATCCCGGGATACCCGGTGAAGACGGCCTGGACGCTTACGACCAACTCGGGTAGAGAAGTTCCCAGCGCCACAATGGTGAGGGCCACCACAATTGGGGGGACATTGGCTCGGCGAGCGAGGCCGACCGCGCCTCGGACCAGGAGGTCGGCTCCAAAAAGCAGATAGATGAAGCCGCCGATGAGCTTGAGGATGGTGAAGGAGATCAGGGGTCCCCTCGTGGCTTGGCCTCGGCCTTTTCGAGACGGTCCTTCAGGTATTCGATCTGGTTAGACGCCTCCTCCCGCTCCCGTCTGAGATCCGTGACGTCACGGGCAATGGCGTAGATGAGTCCGGTGTCCGGCTGGGGGTGGGCTGTCCAGGCCAACCGCTTCTCGGATCCGTCCTTACACATATAAAGGTTCTCGAAGGCGATGGTGGGGAGGCCCTGGGCCAAACTGGCAATTTCGTCTTCGGTCTTTTTCAGGTCATCCGGGTGAACGAAGTCCAGGAATCTTCGGCTGAGAAGCTCCTCTGCGGTCCAGCCCAGAATGCGCTCGAAGGCTGGGTTGACCCGCTTGAAGTACCCGTCGGTCTCGGCGATGCAGAGCATGTCCCGGGACAGGTCGAAGTAGTTCCGGAACTCGCGCAAAAGGGTGACCTGTTGCTCCAGTTCTTCCGCCATCTGGTTGAAGTTCCGAGCCAGGAGCCCCATTTCGTCCTGGGAGGTGGCCGGGGCCCGGACACTCAGGTCGCCCTCCTTGATCCGGTGGGCCGCGTTGGCCAGCTCTTGGATGGGTTTTGCGAAACGGAGTCCCATCATGGTTCCCAGGAGAATGGCCAAAGCCGCCAGAGAGATGATCACATCCGTCAGGTTATCCCAGTAGGCTTTGGAAGGCTCCCGTCCTTCGGAGGCGTCGATCTTGACCACGAGTCCCCAGTCGGTCTCGGGAATGTGCCGGACAGCCGCCCACACCGGTTTTCCGCTGCTGTCGACGAGGCCTTCGGAGAAGGCCCCGTCCCTACCCTCCATGGCGATGCTCACCGGATCAGTAGGGCCATGAAGCTCGACCGCGCCCCACCTGGGAGGTGTGCCAGGCCCATCGCGCTTCAGGACTCTCACGCCTCCTTCTGCGTCCCGGATGGCAATGAGCGTCTCACCGGTGACTCCGAGGCCGGCGCGATTCCGCGTCAGGGCCACCAGGGGTTTGGCGTCGAGCCGAACCTGGAGTACCCCCACAAGCTCACCACTGCCGGTACCGTCACTGGTCAGGGCCGCCGCGTAGGCCACCCTGAGCTCCTCGTCTTCAGGGGACCAGACCCGTTGGTAGACGACTCCCGCGCCAGGATCGAGGAGGGTGAGCAATTCCTCGGTGAGGTCGGACTCGGTGCCCCAGCCGGCGGAACCGACGAACCGGCCCAGAGCGTCATACACAGCCAAGGATTCCACCGTTGACCCCGCAGCGTAGGCGTCGGCCAGGATCTGCCGGATTCTGGCTTTCGCCTCCGGGCTGCCAGCCAGGTCGTTGACTCGGAGGATCTCCCTCAACTGGGTGCGACTGGCGATGAGGCGGACCCGGTCCTCCCACCCGGACTCGATCTGCACCAGCCCTTCCTTCATGGATTCGGCGAGGCCGTCAAGCTGTTCGAGCCTGTGCCTCTCGAGCTGTCGGGTCGTGTGCGAATACATGAACGCCCCCAGGGCGATCATACTACCCAGGGCCACGGCCACGAGGCCGAGAACGAATTTGGTGCGGATGTCCATTGAGATAGGATAGAAGATCAGGCCCGGAGGACCAAAGGTTTCCTTCCCAGGACGTTGCTTCAGAATAGATTCAAGACATTCCCCTCTTTCCAGGATAGGACGAGATGAAGCGTTCAGTACTGTTGGTCGCTCTGTTTGTTCTCTTTTCTATTTCCCCGATGGCCACCCATCCGGAGACCGTTTCGGCCCAACAAGCCCCCGCCGCTACCCCGATCCCCGACTACACCAATCACTTTCGGGTCTTTACGGGTGAAGGGAAACCGGCATCCCTCGAGGACATCGTTCAGGCGATGGCCGGCGTCGACGCGGTTTTGGTGGGGGAAATCCACACGGACCCGGTAGGCCATTGGATCGAGGCCGAGCTCTTTCGGAATGCCCTAGCCCTGGCTGGAGTCGGGGAAGAGGCCGGCGCCCTTCGTTCTGTGGCTCTTTCTCTGGAGATGTTCGAGAGGGATGTCCAGGGGATCGTCGACGAGTACCTCCTGGGTCTCATAACCGAAGACCAGTTCAAAGCCAGCGCCCGTCCGTGGGAGTACTATGATCCGGACTACCGGCCCATGGTGGAATTGGCCAAAGCCGCCGGGGTACCGGTCCTCGCTGCCAACGCGCCCCGCAGGTACGTGAATCGTGTGAGCAGGCTGGGTCCCGGGGCTCTGGGGGAGCTGTCCCCCCGTGCCCGGAGCACCCTCCCCCCCCTCCCCTATCCCCCCCCGACCGACGCCTATCGGGCAGAATGGAACGCCCTGATGGAGGGGATGGTGATGGAGCAACAGTGCCCGGCTCCGGAGGAGGCCGGTGGGCAGGAGGAAGATGCCCCAGAGACCCCCCCGGCGGACGATCCTCCCCACGGTCCGCCGGCAGGGATGCCTACCCACGCGGGCTCCTTCATGGAAAACGGTCTCCAGGCCCAGAACTTGTGGGACGCCTCCATGGCCCACGCCATCACGACCTTCCTGGAGATGAACCCCGGGGCACTGGTGCTCCACATGGTAGGGGGGTTCCATGTGAAGAGCCACACAGGGACGCCGGAGAAGGTGCAGTTCTACCGCCCGGGGACCAGGAGTCTGGTCGTGCACATGGACATTGCCGACGATTTCACCGTTTTTGATTCAGAGGAGCATGCCGGCCGCGGCGACTTCGTGATCCTCACCGACAAGAGCCTGGATCTGAATTTCGACAGGAACTGCCGAGAGGAGGGAGGCGGTACCTGACCCGAAGGCGAACAATGGCGCCTCGGGAGTCGTATCATTCTGGGGCGGCAGGCGGGGCAGGGGATCTTGGCATGGTCACCGCATTTTCTGCGAGTCAGGCTCTGAGGAGAACGATGACGGATTCCGATCTGGTTCTACGTAGGGATGGGGACGCCGGTGGTACTTCCCTGACCGCCGAGGAAAGGCGAAGGAAGCTCACCGCCATATCGGCTAGGGTGGGTGTGTGGGGGATCATCGGTGGACTCGCCAGCCTGACCGTGGGGTTTGTAGCCCCCGGAGCGGCACTTCAATTGGCGGGATTCGGCTTTCTTGCCGGAGGTCTTGGGGCCATCGGCACCTCGATCCTGGTCCTCAAGGATCTGAAAAGGGCCACCCTCCCCCTCAAGCTCGCCACCTTCGTGGGATTTCCTTTTGGGGCCTCCCTGATTGTTTTCGGGGTCGGCGACCTTTTGAGGTGGGCCTTTCCATGGCAACTGGTTGCCCTGGCCGTGCCGGCGGGCGTGTTTCTCGGCGTCGTGCTCATGATTCTGCTTTTCACAGGCTTCCTTTCCCACGCCTTCTCCGGGCGTACCTCTGAGTGGGAGGATTGATGGCCAAGAAGGCGGGCAGCGCGAAAAAATCTAGAATGGTGATCCACCCCACTGACGCCGCGGCCGCATTCTCACCGGAGAGAGGGGAACGCTCCTTCCGTCCGGAAAGAGCCCTCCAGCTGGGATATGTGGAGTTGGGAGAGGATCATCCCCGCCCCGAGGCGGGGAAGGCCTACGGGATGGTGAGTGCATCGAGCCAAAATGTCGGTCGGGTCGGCTATCCCAGGAGCGACTTCCGAAGAATGCACCTGGACCTCTACGAGTTCTACGTGGACGACTTGCCCGACTTCCTGTCCAAGAACAACGAGGGGATGCTGAAGATTCAGGCCAGCACCAAAAACCCCCAGGACCTGAGCGGCAGCATGACCGAGGCGGCCTTCGTCACGGAGTTTGCAGCGAAGGACGGTTCCTATGCCCCGAGCTTCCTGTACCGGGGGGTGTTCAGGAACGTTCTGCTTCAGGATTGGGTGACCCTGAGTTTCGAGCTGTACGAGCTGGACTCCGATGCCTCGGAGTACTACGCGAAGATCAAGGGGGTCATCGAGAACATTCCCGAGATCAAGAATCTGGACATCCTGAAAGGGATCCCCTACCTGAACCTGGCCACCCAACTCTTCGACGGCATCATCACCACCTTCGGCAAGAACGCCGACGATCATCTCTGGGGCGAATTGCCTATTCTGGAGGTGCAGCCGACGCCGGGAGGCGCTTTCCTCCGGACGGGGATCTACCTGTTGGCCGAGAAGCTCAATAGCAACGGGAAGCTGGTGGAACTCGATTCCCTGGAGTACAAGGACGGGCAGGTGCACAGCAAGAAGGACAAAAGGCTACCGAACCACCTGCTCTTCGGCCTGAGCCTGGTGGAGCATGGGGAGGGGAAAGGAAAAAAGTGAGGGCCGGGGAGTGCCCGGCCCTCGTCGTTCTCACGCCCCCGGCTGACAGAGGGCGGACTGAATCGTGTAGGCCACTCCGGTGACCTCAGCGCCCGCCACCGTCACCTGGGCAGGGTCCACGGTGGCCGTGAAGCTCAGCTGGTCCGTTCCAAGCGTCAGCGTCCCGACATACCCCATGGTGTAGGAAAGCGAAGGGACGAATCCGATATGGAACGCGCCGCCTTCAGCGACCGTACCGGACCGGACGATCGGTTGACCCTCCCCGTCCAGTAGCCCATTCACCGTAGCCGTTGGAATAAAGTCCTTGATGGAACGGGGGCTCCCAGCAGGACATACGGGAATGGTGACGTCGGTGCCCAGCGCCACGGTGCCGCTGATGGCACTCACCGAGCCCAACTCGTCCAGGACGTCCCCGTCTCCGTCCTGGTCCCCAACCAGGGTACCGTGAATCACCGGGTGCATGATCCATTTCCCGGAGTTCCCCGCCTTGTGTCCGAAGCTTTGTGCCACGTCGAAGTCCAGAACCAGGGCAGCAGCCCCTTCCTCGACTTCCATTTCGTCGTTGGGGATCTTCACCTTGATCCCGCTCTGGGAGCAGCTAGGGCAGTGGAGTTCGCCTATTTCCTTGGCATTCTCCACGACCGTCGGCAGCACCGGATCCCCCTTCACGTACACCGTGTCCTCTGAGGATTCGAGCACCGCGTCCCCCACCACCAGGCGAAGCTGACGGATGGTCGTGGGATCGAGCTTGGCGTTGAGGGTGAGAAGCTGAACGGTCCCTACAAGGTCGGTTAGGAGAATCAGGTCGGTGGGAGCACCGAGAAGCTCCACGGGTCCTCCCTCATCCCCCTGGGCGGTGATGCTGAGCAACTCGACCCAAACCCGGTTCACGTCCCCGGGAGCATCGGTGATGAACACCGAAAGGCTGGCCATGCCTTCCCCCGGCCCTGTCGGTTCGTCATCCAGGCAGGCCGTCATCGGCAGCACGGCGGCCAGGATCATCGGGATCCACTTTGTCCTGTGGTTTTGCATGGCTGGCACTCCTCAGTCACTCCTCGGTGGCTCGAAAACAAAGCACTTTTGGCGAAAAGGGGACGCAACCCCCCGGAGACCCTGGCGCAAGACCCGTGCCGGGTCGGGAGCCGTCCCTAGGGCGATTTCCCGTTCAAAAACCGGCAAAATGTACGGCCGAGGGATACAACTGTATTGTTTGGCCAACGGTATGGCGGGTAAGCTTCCCATTCACAAAGCGTCCATCCGGATTGAATCCGCGCTAGGTTGAGGCCGTAGTGTCCAGGAAGAGTGGAGCTTCCCTATCCCCGGCATGACCATCAAAGGCGGAGACCCATGTTTAGCCGAAGCCTTCCCGCGCTCTTTTCGGTTCTTCTTACCCTCGCCGGCTTCCTTGGCCTCGCGCGGGGTGTTGATGCCCAGGAAATCCTGCGCCCTGACCTGGCCAGCATCGCCCCGGGGACCGGATGGACCGTCACGAACCGAGCAGCCACGGTGGGAACGGAGGGCCAGCACACCGTCGTTACCTTCGATGCCCGGCTTGGCGACGGCGCCGCCTGGTTGGACGGTGTGGAGTTCCACAACGGAACCATCGAAATCCTGATCAGAGGGAAGAACAACCCCGGTCAGAGTTTCGTGGGAGTCGCTTTCCGAGGCGTGGACGAGCAGACCTACGACGCCATCTACTTTCGGCCGTTCAACTTCCTGGCCGACAACGACCTCTCCCGGAGCCACATGGTCCAGTACATCTCCCATCCGGAATACACCTGGTCCAGGCTCAGGGAAGAACACACCGACGTGTACGAGAACCCCCTCCCCCATCCCCCGGACCCCGACCAGTTCTTCAAAGCCCGCATCGAAATCTCGAAGCCCGAGGTCCGGGTCTACGTGGGTGACGAGACCGAGCTCTGTCTGGTGGTGAACGAACTCACGGACCGGACTGGCGGCAGGGTGGGCCTTTGGATGGGGAACGGGTCCGACGGGAGCTTCGCGGAGCTGGTGATAAGGCCGGAGGGGGGGTAGGGAATGCTGGTCCTTGCGGACTCGCCCTCACGGCATAAGGGTCCTCTCGTCCTGGGCTCCTTCCTTGGGTCCAAGGGTGGACCGGGGCCCCTACCCGAAGAAGTCGATCTGAGGGGGTGTGATGGGAAGGCCCACGGCCCGGATCACGGCATCGACCCATCCGTCCCTCTCCTGTGGGTCCAGGCGATGGTGGGACACCTCGAACTTTTCCAGGAGTCCGTCGATAACCTGATCCACCTCCATCTGGAAGCTCCCGCTGGTGTCCCGGGTGCCGTCGAAGGAGGGAGGATGAAGCACCGGGACCTTGAAAAGTCCGTCGTAGCTCCCCATCCACTCGCGAATCAGGGCATCGTATTCCCTACGCTGGCCGGCCTGGTGCACAAGGTAGGCGTAGTTGTCCAGCACGGACCGGTCACAGACGACGACCTGATACCGGGCCGCTGCCGCGATTTCCTCAGCGATCTGAGTGTGGAGGATCCAAGCCTGAGCCTCCAGCGTGGTGTCCTTGTTGATGGGGAGGGGGCAGGCCCGGGCCACCTCTTTCACCAGGTCCACTCCCAGGTCCAGCCGCTTCAGGCGGGCAGCCACGTCGAAGCAGAGGGTGGTCTTGCCCACCCCATGGCTGCCCATGAAGGCGATTTTCATTGCCTAAAGCCCTTCCACGGTTCCGGGTCAAGGAGCCGGAGGTGGTCTGAAAGAGGGAGAACGACAGGGAAGATGGTCATTGAGGGGGGTGGGTGCGCAAGGGTTGGAGTATTCCCCGTAGTGCCGTCCGGGATCTCCTCCGGCAAGTAGCTTCCCACCGGAGGAGGAATCGGGCATAAAACTCCGATTCGGGTGGATCTTTCCGACGAGACCGGATGTACCTTGCCGGCCTTCACGTAACTCAACCCTCCTAATGACCAGATTTCCTATGCGCCGGCTCCCTGTCCC
The DNA here is from genome assembly GCA_043820695.1 of Gemmatimonadota bacterium. Classification (GTDB taxonomy): domain Bacteria; phylum Gemmatimonadota; class Gemmatimonadetes; order Longimicrobiales; family Gaopeijiaceae; genus JABDNZ01. The sequence continues at coordinate 24,635 of JBDRDQ010000072.1, forward strand.
GTTCCCATATGTCGTTGAAGGATATTGAAATGGGCGAATCGAGGTCTGGTCCTGGGTTCGCGGGGAAGTGTCGCTGGAGACTGGCACGCCGGTTGCGTTGATATGAATTAATCGCCCGAGCCCACTTCGGGAGGGGTGAACCCGCATCCTCCGCTACTCCGAGGGAGAATCCATAGGGCGGGGGTATTCAGGGGCCTCCCGGGTCACCTGGGTAGGGTCGTATGGGGGCGGTGGGGAAATATGGCGCATGGAACGACCGGCGAGCGAATCCGTGGTGCCCCAGGAGAGGTCTGGGGGAGTCGCATCGGCCTGATCCTGGCAATGGCCGGCAATGCCGTTGGCCTGGGGAACTTCCTCCGCTTCCCCCGCCAGGCCGCGGCCAACGGCGGTGGATCGTTTATGATCGCCTACTTTACGGCGCTCCTCCTCATCGGTATCCCGCTCATGTGGATCGAGTGGGGCATAGGCCGAAACGGGGGCCGGTTCCGAAAGGGGCATCTGCCCGGAATGTTCGCGGCCATCTGGAAGCACCCGGCAGCAAAATACCTGGGTGTGGTGGGCATGGTCATCCCGCTGGTGGTGATGATCTACTACACCTACATCGAAAGCTGGACGGCAGCTTTCTCCTGGTTCTCTCTCACCAAGGACTACTGGGGAAACACCACCCAGGACCAGATGGTGGGATATCTTCACTCCTTCCAGGGAATCGTGGGGGAGGGAGGTGTTTCCCGGCACGCCTGGTGGGTGCCCTACGCGTTCTTCTCCGGTACCCTCTTCATCAACATCTATGTCCTCTCGCAGGGCATCGCAGGGGGCATCGAGAAGCTCGCAAAGATCGCGATGCCGATCCTGTTCTTCTTCGCCGCAGTTCTGGCAGTCGCAGTGTTCACACTCCCGGCCCAGACCGGGATCGGAACCACGGCAGTCGATGGCTACCAGTTCATCTACAATCCGGATCTCTCCCACCTCGGGCGACCGGACGTCTGGCTCGCTGCGGCTGGGCAGATCTTCTTCACGCTGTCAGTGGGGATGGGCTCCCTCCAGGCTTATGCCAGCTATCTGTCTACCAAGGACGACATCGCCCTGAACGGCCTCGCCACCGCAGCAACCAATGAGACTGCAGAGGTGGTCTTGGGTGGCTCCATTGCCATTCCGGCAGCCGTAGTGTTCTTCGGGGTCAGCGGAGCCATGGCAATCGCCCAGGGCGGATCCTTCGATCTGGGATTCGCCACCATGCCCGTAGTGTTCCAGGGGATCCACGAGACTCTTCCCGTCGGCCATCTGCTGGGGTTCATGTGGTTCTCCCTTCTCTTCTTCGCTGGCATCACCTCCTCGGTCGCAATGCTCACACCCATTGTGGCCTTCTTCCGGGAGGAGTTCGGCGCGCGCAGGGAAACGGTGGCCTGGAGTCTGGGAGCTGTCTGCTTCTTCTTTGGCCTACTCCATATACGCTGGCTCGGCCATGGCTTCCTGGACGAGTGGGATTACTGGGCCGGGACCTTCGGTCTGGTCCTGGTAGCTGTGCTGGAGACCATCGTGTTCGTTTGGATCTTCCGTCCGGAGCGGGCCTGGGCCTCCATCCACCAGGGCGCTGACATCCGCATTCCCGGGGTTTTCAAGTTCATCATGACCTACGTGACACCCCTTTACCTCATGGTCATCCTTGGCTGGTGGGGCGTTACCGAGGCTCTGCCCATTCTCTTCAACCAGCGCTCCGCTGGATCCACCGACCCCATCACAGCTGCAGACATGCCCTACGTGAATCTGTCCAGGGCCATCATTCTGCTGTTCGCTGTGGGCTTCCTGGTCCTGGTCCGTCTAGCGTGGAAGCGGAACGGATACGACGATCGGAAAGGGTTCGTGGAGGTTGGGGCCGACCCGGAGCGGGCAACCAGGCCATGAGATAATCGGGGACGGGAGAGGAGACGGTTGAGATGACGGCGGGAGCGATGGTGTTCATGGGCCTGAGTTGGGTGGCGGTCCTGGGCCTAACTGCGTGGGCCTTTGCCAAGCTTCTTCGGATGGGGCGAAAGGGTTGAGGAGATCAGCGGTGCCTCGGGTTTCGACCGCGGTCACCCACCACCCTCTCGAGGACTTCCGTCTTGCCTGCCACCAGGGCGATGTCGGATTCCTTCAGCACCTGATCCGGTCCAGGTACCGGGTTCCATTGCCCTTGTAGCACGTCGAAGATCGCCACGACCTGTATCCCCTCGGTGGCGGGCAGAGCCAGCTCGCCGAGGGACCTGCCTACCCACGGATCCGGGATCGCAATCTCCTCCCCGTACCTCCTTGAGGGCGAGGATGGCAAGGATGCTGGATGCCAGATCGCCCCCCGTGCTCACCACGGCGGCCTGGGCTCCGTCAGCTCCGACCTCACGAAGGAGAGCCGGATCCGTGGCGTCCCCGGCGACGGCCCGGGTCACCTCCCCCACCGAACGGTCGACAAGGGTCTCGTTCCGGTCGATGGCGATGACGTCGTACCCCTCTCGAAAGAGAAGCCGGGCCACCGAGGATCTGAGGAGGATTCAATCTGGACGCGTTCTCTCCACTCGGTCAATGGCCGTGCTCTCGCTTACTCCGCCGTGGCGGCATCCATGAGGCCCGCTCGGGGTTTGGGCCTCACCCGGCACCCCGAGGTCGGCGCCATGGGGGTCTCATCAGGCTAAAACATTGGAGGAAAATCAGTTATATTTCGGAGTGGACCCGCCACATTCACCCTTTCGCGGAGTTCACCATGTACCGCCAGATTTTTCTTCCCCTCGATGGATCCCGTTTCGGGGAATCCGTCTTCCCCTTGGCCCTTCGTCTCTCCCACCTGACCGGGGCACGGATTCATCTGGTTACGGTGCAGGAAATCCTTCCGGCTATGGCTCCAATGGGGTGGCAAAGCGCCAGCCAGGATTGGGCCAGAGCCTACCTGGAGGGTACCGCGGACGAAGTCCGCAAGATCTCAAAGCACGAGGTGACAACCAGTTTTCGTTCGGGCCACGTCGCGGACGAGTTGCTGGAGGAGGCCCAGGACGCAGACCTCACCGTGATGGCCACCCACGGGCGGGGAATGGTCTCCAGAGCCTGGTTGGGGAGCGTGGCGGATGCGTTTTCCCGGCACGTGGAGGGGCCCGTGCTCATGGTGCGGCCCGAAACGGATGGAGGGAAGGAAGCGTTCGGTCCGGGAACCGAGTGGACCATCTCAAAGATGCTTCTGGCCCTGGACGGAACACCGCGCTCCGAAACCATAATCGGCCACGCCACCGAGCTGGGTTCCCTGTTCGGGGCCGCCTATCATTTGGTCAGAGTGGTTCCCCTACCAAGAGAGTTCAGTAGCTCCTATCCGCCCGACATGATTCGGATGAACAAGCAGTTCCTGGCTGATTCCGAGAAGCTCGCCAGCGGGTACCTGAAGGAGCACGCCCAACGCCTCCGGGCCCGGGGGTTCGAAGTGGATAGCACCGTCGTGGTAGGTGCCCAACCGGTCCACGGCATCCTTGCCGAAGCCGAGTCCTCGAATAGCGATTTCATCGCCATCTCAGCCCACAGCCGGGGGGGCCTGAAACGGGTGCTCCTGGGAAGTACCTCAGACAAGGTGCTTCGGGGTTCTCACGTGCCGGTCCTGTTATACCGACACGCCGAATGACTCCGGGGACCTGATCAGGGCAAAGGCCCCCCTTGGCGGAGCTGCCCTGGCCTGAACGGGGCCTGCAACCTACGCACAGTGTAATCGGACATGTCGTAGCCACCTAACATGGTGTCGAGGCGGCTTGACATAACGTTAAGATAATCTGACATTACTCCTGCCGAGTTATCCGGGACTTTTCGGGAGTTTATGGATCATGGGCAATCAAAGAATGAGTCAAACCCGCCTTCGGGCCTGGCTTGCCACAGTCATCTGGGCCCTGGCAGGTGCGGGGTTCTTTCTGGCCTTCTTCTCAGGGGGTGGTGTCGATGAGTTCGACACCGATTCCGGTCGCCACCTGGTGGGCGCAGCCTTCATTGCCTTTGGGTTCGTTGCCCACTGGACGTCCCTCTGGATTACCCGCCGGCGGGAGGGGCAGGTCACGATGGACGAGAGGGACTTCCAGGTGGTTGCCCGGGCCGGGCAGGCGACACTCATCATCGTCCTGGTCGCGATCTTCGGTTTCAACATCGGATTGTGGACGATCTACGAGGGGGCGGGGGTGGTTGCCGTGGGATGGATGTGGTTCCTGGCTTATGGATGCTTGTTCCTGGCATACGTCATCCACGCCCTGGCAGTTCTCATCCTGGACGGGAGGACCAGCGGCCATGGGTGAGGGGGAGGTCAGGAACAGGATTCGGCGGCTGCGCTTTGAGCACGGGGAAATGACCCAGCAGGAACTCGGTGACCTGGCGGGGTGCACCCGCCAGACCGTCGGAGCCCTGGAGCAGGGAGGGTACGTTCCCTCCCTGGCTCTGGCCTTCCGCATCGCCCGGGCCTTCGGGTTGAGCGTCGAGGAGGTGTTCGAGTTCAAGCCGGAGCCTTGGGAAGCCTCCGGCCCTTTGAACCCTCCAGCCCCCCGTTCTCACCCCTTTCCCCGATAGT
>JBDRDQ010000073.1:0-3703 GCA_043820695.1 Gemmatimonadota bacterium
ACTGGCAGGCCGATGCAGGCCTTCACATGGTGAGTGAGGTGGAGAGCCGCGCTCTCATGGACTTCACCATTTCCCATCGGAACATCGACGCTATCCTCACGTTCGGTGAGACCGACAACCTGGTGACCCCTCCGGATTCCCGGGGTGGATTGGCAGCGGCCAAAGTCCCGGATCTTCCAATCTTCGCCGACGCATCCAATGCCGACGTTCTCAGCGTCGGTGTGTTCGCGGCTGGCGGAGGCGGGGGTGGAAGGGGTGGCTTCGGTGGCGGCCGGGGCGGTGGTGGCGGTGGTGGCGGAGGGATCTACCTCCGGGGCGCACAGGTGGGTGCGGACAACGACCCGAGTTCAGGGACTCGGCCCTCGACAACCGTGGCCACCCAGGACCTCGTGTACTTTACCGCGGTGTCCGACGCCTACAAGAGAATCACGGGGATCGATAACGTCCCGGTGCACCGAACTCCGGAAGGGGCTTTCTTCCACTACGGGTACTTCCAGTACGGCGTCCTCTCGTTCAGCACGCTTGGCTGGGGAGTTCCTGCCGGCGAGGCGGGGGGAGGAGAGCGGACCCGGCCAACCACCGAGCCGGATGCGGCGGCGGCCGCGACTGGCGGAGGAGGACGGGCCCGGGCAGGGGGCGCCGGTGGTACGGGGACGCCACCCGCAGGCGGCATGCCCCCTGGTGGTGCGATCATGGGCGGGGCCAGTGGCGGTGGCCAGGCGGCCCCCGCCCGAGGCGGTTCCGGAGGTGGCGGGGGAATCCTCACTGCCCTGGAGGCCGCGGGTATCGAGGCTTTCGTAGACTGGTCCCCCTTCCAGCACCCTGACCTGGGGCCGGTGGAGATCGGCGGCTTTCTGCCCTACGCCCTGTCGAACCCTCCAGCGGAGCAACTCCCGGAGCTGGGGGAGAAACATGGTGAGTTCCTGGTTGAACTGGCCGGGATGCTTCCCAGGGTTCGTATCGCCGACACAGAGGTGACGGCCCATGGCGGCGGGATCTTCACCGTCACGGTGGAGGTGGAGAACACGGGGTTCCTGCCCACCTCGCTGAACCAGGGGTCGAGATCCCGGGCGGTGGGGCCGACCTTTGTACAAATCCAGGTGGATGAGGACGACATCCTTTCGGGCGCCGACAAGACCCCGTCGGTGGGGGTCTTGGCAGGATCCGGCACCCGGGAATCCGTCACCTGGGTCATTCGAGGAAGGGAGGGAGCCCAGCTGGAGATCAAGCTCCACTCGCAGAAATCTGGTAATGACACAGCAACCGTGACCCTCAGGTGAGGAAGCCCATCATGAGAATCTTCCGACTCTTGGCGGCCACCTCTCTCGCCGCCCTGACGCTGGCCGCCCTCCCGGCGACCCAACTCGACGCCGTCCAAGCTCAGCAGAACATGGGCTCGGATCCACCCCACACCCTCGACCTCACCTGGGATCGTTGGCTCGACCACGCCGACATAGGTGAGCGCATGCAACTCATGGCCCGGACCTGGCCCAAATTCCTGAAACTATCCTCCATGGGGGACAGCTATGAGGGCAGGGAGCTCTGGGTCATGACCATCAACAACCCGGACACGGGCCCGGAGCTGAGCAAGGCGGGGATGTTCATCGAGGCCAACGTTCACGGAAACGAGATCCAGGGTGGAGAGATTTGCCTCTACACCATCTGGTTTCTCATGGAGAATTACGACCGGAACCCCGAGATCAAAAAGCTGGTGGACGAACGGGTGTTCTACATCGTCCCCACCGTAAATCCAGACGGCCGGGACCACTTCCTCCACGGGACCGGATCCGGTGCCCGCACCGGCCACGTACCGGTGGACGATGACGGGGACGGTCTGTTCGACGAGGACGCGGACGACGACCTGAACGGGAACGGAATCATCGAACAGATCCGGAAGTACGTTCCTGGAGAAGGGACCCATCGGATCAGCTATGCCGACCCCCGTCTGATGGAGGCCGTTCCGCCAGGGGAGAAGGGGGACTGGGTCCTGCTCGGATCGGAGGGAATCGACAACGACGGCGACGGCCGGGTGAACGAAGACGGCCCGGGAAGCTACGACGGTAACCGGAACTACGGAGCCGATTGGCAGCCCAACTACATCCAAGGCGGAGCCATGGATTACCCATTCCAGCTCCCGGAATCCAGGGCTACGCAAGACTTTCTGGCGGCCCACCCCAATATCGCCGGGAACCAGTCCTACCATAACAACGGCGGGATGATCCTCCGGCCCCCGGGATCTGCCTGGTATGGGGACTTCCCAGCCTCCGACATACGGGTGTACGACGAGATCGGGGAGAACGGGGAGAGGATTCTCCCCTGGTACGACTACTACATCATCTGGCAGGGGCTCTACACGGTCCACGGGGGTTCAATCGATTGGACCAGCGACGGCCATGGCATCGTGGCCTTTTCCAACGAGCTATGGAACGGAAATCAGTATTTCCAGAGCCCGCTTCTGGCTGAAGAACAACAGAACGACCGGACCCCCATTTCCCGAGGCTTGTCCAGGTTCTTTTTCGATGACTTCCTGGAGTTCGGCGAGCACTACAACGTTTGGACGCCCTTCACCCACCCAGAATACGGAGAGGTGGAGATGAGCGGCAACGGGAAGCTCACTAGTCGGATCAACCCCCGTTTCATGAGCATGGAGCTCTTCCACAGGAACATGGCGTTCACACTCTACCACGCGGATGAAATGCCCCTCATGAAGCTGGGGGAGACCAAGGTCGAAAGCCTTGGCGGAGGGATGTACAGGGTCTGGGTGGACATCACGAACGAGCGCGTCATCCCCAGCATCACAGCTCGGGGCATGAACAACCGTGTCGTGCGGCCGGACCTCCTTACCGTGGATGGGGACGTGGAAATCGTCGCGGCGGGATGGGTGGCGAACAAACACCAACCCGGGAAAACCCAACTCATCGACCAAGAGGACCTGAACCGCATCCTCATCAGAAGCGGTCACCCCGGAAAGACCACCAAGACCATCGAATATCTGGTCCGCGGATCCGGAAACATGGAGGTGACCTATTCCTCGGTGAAGGGAGGAACCGAAAGCACCACAGTAAGGGTGCGCTGACCTTCGGACACCCCGCGGGACTCCTGCAACCGTCGAGGCAAACGGTTGTCGGTGCAAGCGGTCCTAGCGCCCTAGGAGTCCCAGGAGTGAGGAGACCAGGGATTCGGGCCGACTCGTGTTCTGTGGGAAGAGGCCCCTAATTCCAACCCTCCCGCCGGGCCTCGGCCACCAGCTCACGATATAGGGCCGGCTGGATCCCGTGAATGTGGAACATCTCCAGGAGAATCCTATCCTCGAGAATCTTTTTGAGAACGGTGTAGCGCTCTCTGTTGAGGGTGGCGGGGATGATCTCCTTTAACGCCCCCGATTTCTCTGGACAGTAGATTGCAGGATCCGAGGGGTCCAGAGAAAAGGGGACGAGATGACACAGAAGAGCGGGGAGAGGAAAGCGACCGAAGGTCGTGAAGAAGTGCCTGAGCGGTGGAGCGTTCAGCGGAAAACGGAAGTGGTTCTTCGTCTGCTCCGGGGCGAGGACTTGGGGGAATTAAGCCGGGAGATCAAGGTCTCTCCTCCGGTTCTGGAAGAGTGGCGGCGGGTGTTCCTGGTGCGTGGCCAGCAGGGGCTGAAGGCCCGAAGCCGCGACCCGGCCGAGCAGGAGTTAATCCGAACCCGGGCGAAGCTGGGAGA
>JBDRDQ010000074.1:0-3775 GCA_043820695.1 Gemmatimonadota bacterium
GGCTGGTGGAGGTGATCGTCGGGCCCATGATGGTCTGCGGCTTCACCCAGGAGCGACAGCTCTATTGCCTGGGGGAGCCCACCATTCCACTCCTCCCCTACACCCAAACGCTCATCCCGGTCTTTCCGGAACTCGAAGTGACCTCGGTGGCCCTTGGGAACACCCAGGTGTGCGTCCTCACCGCCCAGGGGGAAGCGTACTGCTGGGGTTCGAACCTCTATGGCCAACTGGGAAGCGGGGGCAGCAGCCTCGGCTGGGATCACCCGGTGGGGGTGTGGGAGCCGTCAGGGAATTGAAGGTGGCCGGGCTGGGCGGTTAGACCCGGGGAACCCCGGGGTTCCCCGGGGAAACGTGGACGGGGGCGGGGTCCGGGTCCTGGTGGGTGGAGAAAACCTCGCCTGCCCTGAAATCATTGACGTTTCACGGTTGAGGCGGAGTGTGGCGTCAATGTGGGAATGGGTCCGATAACATTACCGCAGCCCGAAGGAAGGTCCTCCACTTGAAGGTCTCCACAAAGAGCTCAGCCGTCGGATCGTCTTTGTAGGTCGCCTCCAGTTGTAGCTGGTTTTGCCAAGGCATCTGAAGCCGATCCCTCGCTTGAGTGTGATGATCTTCCTAAGGGCCTTCGAGTGTGTCAGAACGTCTCGCGGGCTACCGGACGGGCCACAGGCCCGTACCCGGAGGGCGCGAGCCGAAGGCGAGCTGTGGTAGGCCCGGTGTAAGGCGTCCGACCCTGCACTGTCGTCCACCTCTTTCGGGAGGTGGGCCTCCACTTCACCGCCGGGCTCCTTCAGCAGTTCGTATCCAACGAGACCAACGGGAGGGTGAACCCACTCATGGCGGCCATGGGACCCAACGTGGCCGGCGTCATCGGCTCCGCCGTGGCGGCCGGAGTGTTTTTGACGATGTTGGGGTAGGGTTCGAAAGGCGCTTGCTCAGCGCCTCTGGCATAGATCGGCCCCCAGGGTGCTTCGGCGCCCCGGGGTTTTTTGGGGGGCAGATCAGGGATTGAGACGCCTTCTTCCATTCTCCTGCCTCAGACCGGTGGCCCAGCCCCCTAAAAGCCCTCCCCTCAACCTCTTTTTTCGCCCCTTCTGCCCCCTCTTCCTCCCCCGACCTTGCAGTGCGCGGCTACAAAACCTCACCTTCCTGGCCAGTACCAGGGTCCCGTAGGGGACAAATGTCTCCTATCTCTTGGAGCCACCGGTAGGATGTGGATAGCAGAAACGTTCCTGGAACGGAGGGGGTTGAGTCCGCCCCCGGTGGCAAGGCGTACGGCCTGCCGGTCCTCCTCCATGGGAGCGTGAGCCCATGAGAAGTCTCCTGTCTGCCTTCTTCTTCGCCCTCGCCGCACTCGCCTGCTCGGATTCCCTTGGGCCAGGCTCGGGTCCGGTGACCCTGAGCGTCATTTCCGGAAACAGGCAAATCGGGTGGCAACACACGGCGCTTCTCCAGCCCGTCGTCGTCGAGGTTGTCCGGAAGAACGGCCAGCCTCTGGCAGGGGCCAGGTTGACGGTTTTCACCCCCGGGGGCAGCGGGCGCGTCATCGATGCCGACTCGGTCACCGATGAGCGGGGCCGGTTCCAGTTCCGATGGGAGCTGGGGGAGGGCTACGAAAACAGGGCCGTCGTGTCCCTGTTCGAGGATCAAGGAAGCGACGCGGTAGCCTGGGCCCGGGCCCGCTACCTGTACCGGGTTCCCGAGGAAACCGGCGACGAGTGGGAGACCGCTTCCCTCGCCGCGATGGGCACGGACCTCGAACCGTTGTCGGCTCTCATGGACAGCCTGAGGGCCGGGCACTACCAGGAAGTGCACTCGGTGGTGATCGTGAAAGGGGGCCGTTTGGTGTTTGAGGAGTACTTCCCTGGCCATGATTTCGGGTACTCCTCCCCGGGCTTCCTCGGCACCTACCTGGATTTCGACCGGAATACCCGGCACAACACCCATTCCGCCACCAAGAGCGTTGTTTCCGCTCTGGTGGGCGTCGCCATCGATCAGGGGTTGATCCCCAGCGAGGAGGATGGGGTTTTCACTTTCTTCCCCGAATACGCCTCTCTCAATATCGGGGGGAAGGACGGCATCACCATCCGGGATCTCCTGACCATGAGCTCGGGTCTGGAATGGCACGAGTGGGATGCGCCCGTAGGCGGAGGGCAAAACGACATCGACGCGTTCAACAGTTCCGGTGACCACATCCACTATGTCCTGGGCAGGCCGCTCGTTCACGAGCCGGGCACCGTGTTCAACTACAATGGCGGTACTGTGAATGTCCTCTGCCAGATCGTGGCTCGGGCGGCGGGAATGGGGATCGATGGATTCGCAGACCAACACCTCTTCGGTCCCCTTGGAATCACCAACTACACATTTTCGCGCCTGTTCGACGGCTTCATCGCTTGTCACGGCGACATCTACATCACCCCCCGGGACATGGCGAAGTTCGGTTCCCTCTACCTGACCCAGGGCGAGTGGCAAGGGCGGCGCATCCTTTCGGAAGAGTGGGTTCAAAAGTCCGTGGCCCCCACGGTCTCCCTTCTCCCCTGGCACCTGAGCTGGGCCGACGACTATGGCTATCTCTGGTGGATGAAGGACTACTACGTGAGAGGCAGGACCTACACGGCCTTCAAGGCCATGGGGTGGGGAGGGCAGGAGATCGTGGTCTTCCCCGAGCAGGACATGGTCGTGGTCTTCACGGGAGCCAACTACTCGCAGGACCCACCCTGCGACGAGATGCTGATGCGATTCATCCTGCCTGCTTTGGAGGGATGACTGTCACGATTTCCAGCCGCCGGTGGTGCGGAAGGCGATCTGGAATCAGCCCCTGAGAAACTGGGGGCCTTCCCGATTAGCCGCGGGGCGGGGTGGTGATCCGGGTGGGCAAGCGGCGTGGCCCGCGAACACTCCATCCGTGCGGATTCTTCGGGCAGTTGGTCTCCCACGGCGGGGCCGAGGTCCCGTCGCTTGACTCCCGCGGAATCAAGGGGTCGCTCTAGGGGAACACCCCCAGGGCTCGCCAGCTATGAGGCTCGGGGAGCAGTCAGTCGTCTGGGCGTGCTATCCCACTGCATGCCTCCGGCGACGCCCTATCAACCTTGTTAAGGTCCCTCTCCCCAGCACCCGCCCCCAAGGCTGGTCCGTCTCAGGGTGAGTTTTGGAGCTTCTCTGAGCCGGGGTAAGTTGGCCGACCGACCATCCGGGCAGAGATCTTCCCAGGAGTTCCGATGCCGATGTTTCCTCAATTTCTCCTCCTTCTCATTCTTGCGTTGCCCCAGGCGGCGACCACACAGGAGGAGCCATTTATCGCATTCGATCATTATCATGCGCTCGCGGAAATCGAGGCATACCTCGGGGCCGTGGCCGCGCGTTACCCCCAGCTCGTGACGTTGAACGAGATTGGACGAAGCCTGGTCGGCCGGCCGATCTGGGCGGTTGATGTCAACAACCCTGCCACCGGCCCTGTGAGCGAGAAGCCTGGTTTCTACGTGGATGGGAACATCCACGGCGGGGAGGTGCTCGCGGGGGAGGGCGCCCTCGCCTTTCTGGAACGAATTCTCTCCGGGTACGGGACGGACCCCGAGAGCACCGAACTCGTCGATGGACGAGCCTTCTACGTCGTCCCCATCGTAAACCCGGACGGACGCGCCATCTCTTTGGACACCCCGGAAAACCACCGTTGGAACATTCGACCCTTCGACGAAGACAGCGACGGGAGAATGGACGAGGACCGTGTCGGAGGCGTCGACCTTAATCGCAACTTCCCCGCTAACTGGAGCCCGAC
>JBDRDQ010000075.1:0-2875 GCA_043820695.1 Gemmatimonadota bacterium
GAGGCGGTGGGCAAGCTGGCCGGGGTGTTGTTCTCCAGACGCTCCGGGGCTCAGATCCGCCCCCGCCAGCCAACTTCGCAGGAGCCCAATCCCGAAATCACCGGAGAGTTCAGGGTGAAACTGACAGGCGAGCGTCCGGCCCCGGGCCAGCGCAGAGACGAAGCGGGTTCCGTGGGTCGTCCATGCGGCGCTCCACCCCTCCGGGCCCTTGGGAAGAACATAGGAGTTCGCGAAGGCCGCCGTTCCCTCAGGGAGCGCCGAGGGCCCATCGGGCGCCACGCCGTTCCATCCGAGATGGGGGACGCGAACCGATGAGGGCAGGCGGATGAACCGCCCCGTAAACAAGCCCAGCCCCGGGATACCGGGACTCTCTTCGCTCCCCTCTCCCAACATCTGCATTCCCAGACAGATGGCCAGAAGGGGCTTTCCAGTCCTGTGGGTTTCCAGAACGGCCTGGTCCAAACCGGACTCCCTCAGCCTCTCCATCCCCGACTGGAAGCGGCCCACACCCGGCAGTACGACGCGGTCCGCATCTCGAACCACGACGGGATCCCGGGTCACGAGGCTCTCCACCCCCAGGGCGGTGAAGGCGCTTTGAACCGAAGCGAGATTCGCCACTCCGGAGTCGATGATCACAACCCGGCTCATGTGTTCGCCCCCTCCAGGGTCCCCTTGGTGGAGGGCACGTCGTCGAACCCCGAAGAACCGACGGCAGCGCGGAGGGCCAAGGCCACAGCCTTGAAGGCCGCTTCGGCCTTGTGGTGGTCGTTCTTCCCCTTCAGGACATCGACGTGCAGGGTGATTCCGGCCGTCGACGCCATTGAGCTGAGGAAGTGGGGGATGTTCTCGCCGGAGAGTTCCCCCAACCGCTCCCGTGTAAGTCCGAGATTCACATCCGCGAATGGGCGTCCGGAGATGTCCACTACCGCCCGGGCCAGCGCCTCGTCCAAGGGAGCACAGGCGTCTCCGAAGCGGCGGATGCCGACGAGGGAGCCCAAAGCTTGCCTCAGGGCCATCCCCAGGGCGAGCCCGCAATCCTCAGCCGTGTGATGGTCGTCGATGTGCAGGTCTCCCGTGCAACTCAGCTCGAGATCAAAACGGGCGTGCTTCGCCATGGCGTCCAAAAGGTGGTCCAGGAAGCCGATTCCCGAGGAGACGGCGGCGTTTCCTGTCCCGTCCAAATTCAGCCTGATCGTGATCTCGGTTTCTTTGGTGCGGCGTGTGATCACGCCCTCTCTCACAGTCATGGGAGAAGCTCCTCGAGGTTGGTAAGGTCATCCAATACGACAGCCGCTCCCGCATCCCGCAGGGACGGCCCGGCCTTGGTGGGATCATCGCCGGGAGCCACGATCCCCAAAGGGACGACTCCAGCTGCGACGGAAGACCGGATATCGTCCGGGGTGTCCCCTACCATCCAGGCTCGCAGAATTCCAAGACCTGAAAGAGCCATCCGGACGGGCTCCGGATCGGGTTTGAGGGGGCCATCCTCCATGCACACCACAGTGCCGAAGAGATCCGAGATCCCCATCTTCTCAAGGAACCAGGTCGCCTCGCCGCGCGGCCGGCCGGTCACAATGCCCAGGGGGAGACGACCCGCGAGCCTTTCCAGGAGCCCTCTTTCGACCAGAAGGCTCTCCGATTCCCGGAGCCCTGGGGCTTCCGCCGTCCCCAGATAAAGCTCCTGAAAACGTTGGGTCACATTTTCGAGGGAGACGTCCACCCCCCTCTCAGCCAGAATGCGTTGGGCCAGAATCCAATCGTTGTTGGCCTGGCCGGCCAGCACCGCTCCTTCCAGCTCCTCCCTGGTGATGGGCACGCCGAAGCTCGCTACCGTTTCCAGGACGCACCGCCGGTACGAACCCTCCACATTGGCCAACACCCCGTCCAGGTCGAAGAGAAGCGCTTCGGGCGCCATCACGGAGGCCAAAGCCGCCAGCACCCGCTCCAATTCTTCCCCGAGCTCGGGCACCGTGATGCGGAGACCGGTGCTGATCTCGCGCCGGTGGGAGAAGCGTCGCACCCGGATTCCGAGTGAGGCCAGGCCGTCCTGAATGAAGGTGGCCCGGTCGCCGAAATCCGTGAACACGAAGTTCCCCTGGGAGGGGAGCGGCTCGGCACCGAAGCTGGCGAGCCCTTCCATGAGCAGGGCTCGTCCCTCGCGATTCCGCTTCACATGCTCCTCCATCGGGGTTCGATTTCCCAGGAGCTGTTCACGGACGGCGGCGATGGAGAGCCCGGCCACTGGGAAGGGGTTTCCGGTGTTTCGGAGGACCATCGCCACTTCAGGAGAGGCCACGGCGTATCCTACCCGGCACCCTGCCAGCCCCCAGGCCTTGGAGAAAGTCCGCACCGTTACCACGTTTTCGAATTGTGCGGCCACCAACGTCAGATCTTCATCGGCATAGTCGACATAGGCGTGGTCCAGCAAGACCACCGCCCGGGATGCGGCCTCAGCCACCCGCGTGAGATCCTCGGCGGTGACTACCCGCCCCGTGGGGTTATTGGGAGAGATCATCACGACAAGAGAAACCTCCCCGGCCAGCGCCTCGATCACCTCGTCGGTAGGGAAGTCGTCCGCCCAAGGCACGGTCTCGACGCCACCACCGGTGGCGGCGATGTACCGGTACATCATTTCGAAGGTGGGGATGGGGAGAACCGCTTTTCGGCCCGGACGCAGATACGCCCGGCACACCCGGTCCAGGGCGTCATCCGCTCCCGCTGTGACCACCACCTGCTTCGGGTCCACACCGAGCGAGCGGGCGATGTCCCCTTCGAGCCCACGCGGATCGGGATAGTCGCGGAGGACGGAAGGGTCCTCCAGAGCCAACCTGGCCAACAGCGCCGGGGAACGCGCGCCCCCCTCATTGCCATCCAG
>JBDRDQ010000076.1:0-7212 GCA_043820695.1 Gemmatimonadota bacterium
TCGCTCGGCTGGGGGCCTCAAGGAGGAGTTGGAGACGCTTCCGGAGTTCAAGGAGAAGGTGAAGGCCCCCCTCTGGCAGGCCCTGGGAGCGCTGGCGGAGGAGATCGCCGGACTCCCCCGCCACATCTCCCAGCACGTGGGGGGGATGATCATCTCCTCCCGGCCCCTGTTGGAGATCGTCCCTCTGGAGCCTGCGGCCTGGGAAGGGCGGGTTCTCTGCCAGTGGGACAAGGACTCCTGCGAGGACGCCGGCTTCATCAAGATCGACTTCCTGGCTCTGGGCATGCTCTCCCTGGTGGAGGATGCGGTGGATCTGATCGCCGAACGGGGCACGGCCGGGACCGGTGGAGAGCCGGTGGTGGGCGGGAAGCCGGCCACGGAAGCCGAAGCTGCCGCCGGCGTCGGCATCGTGGGCCCCGACGGCATCCGCAGGGTCAACGGCGCCCCCGACCTCTCCCGCATCGACTTCAACGACGAGGAGCTCTACGACCTCATCTGCTCCGGGGACACGGTGGGGATCTTCCAGATCGAGAGCCGGGCCCAGATGCAGATGATTCGCCGGGTCCGGCCCCGAAACCTGGCCGATCTGGCCGTGGAGGTGGCCTTGGTGCGCCCGGGACCCATCGTGGGTGGGGCCGTGAACCCCTACGTCACCCGCCGGGAGAAGCAGCGGGAGGACCCAAATTACCGGGTTCCTTACGAGCACCCCCTCCTGGAGGAGGCCCTGGGGGAGACGCTGGGGGTCATCATCTATCAGGATCAGGTGCTGAAGGTTTGTAAGGCCCTGGCAGGGTTCAGCGATGGCCAGGCCGAGGGTCTGAGGCGAGCCATGAGCCGAAAGCGCTCCAAGGAGGCCATGACGGCCTTCGAGGACGCCTTTATGAAAGGAGCCATGGCCAAGGGGGTCCCGGAGGAGGTGGCCGAGAAGGTCTTTCACCAGGTGGTGGGATTCAGCGAGTTCGGCTTCCCCAAGTCCCACGCCGCCGCCTTCGGCCTCCTGGCCTACCAGTCGGCCTGGCTCCGGCATTACTACCCCACAGAGTACTACGTAGGGCTCTTCAACAACCAGCCCATGGGCTTCTACTCCCTGGACGCTCTGGGACGGGATGCCCGTCGCCACAGCATCGAGACCCTCCTTCCCCACGTGAACAAGAGCGCCGTTCGCTGCACCGCCGAGGGGAAAGACCTCAGGATCGGCCTGGGGTTCATTCGAGGATGGGGAGAAGAGATCGCCGAGCGGGTAGTGGCGGAGAGGGAGAAGAACGGTCCTTTCCGGTCATTGCCCGACTTCCTGCGCCGCACCCCGGCGGCTCTGAAGCGGCCGGCCATCGAGAACCTCATCTGGGTGGGAGGCTTCGACGGCTTCGGCCTCACCCGCCGGGAGCTCCTCTGGCACGCCGGTCTCTGGCTGGGCCCGGAGACGGACCCGGAGCGGACAGGGGGGCGGGACGACCACGCCCAGGTGGGGATGGAGCTGGCCGATCCCTACGCCGACCTCCCCTTCGCCGGCATGGAAGCCGAAGAGCAGATGGTGGCAGAGTACCGGATGCTCCGCTTCTCCGCCTCCCTCCATCCCCTGGCTCTCATCCGGGATCAGCTACCACCCAGCACCATCTCTTCGGGCCAACTCAAGAACCTCCCCACCGGGTCCACAGTCCAGCTCGCCGGTATCGTCGTGGCCCGTCAAAGACCTCAAACTGCGAAGGGCTATGTCTTTGTTCTGTTTGAAGATGAAGATGGTCCCATAAACGTGATTGTGAAGCCCGATATCTACAAGCGAGACCGCACCACCATCCGGATGGAGCCCTTTGTGGCCGTAAGAGGTCGGCTCCAAAAGGACGGAGAAACCATCAACGTCATCGCCTTCGAGGTGCGGTCGTTGAGGCTGGGGGGAGCGCCGAAAAAGGAAGCGGAGCTCTTCCCCGCCCTGCCCGGTACCCAGGAGTGGTGGCCGGATCGGGGGAAGGTGGAGAAGACCGCGGCGGCCCAGGGAGATGCCGGCCCAACCAAGCTGGACAAGAACAGTCCCGACCCCAAACGGCGAAAGGAATCCGGACCCGACCGAGGCGAGCGCCGCAGGCAGGAAGCCCAGGAGGAAGCCGCTACGGAACGCCGAAGGGATGCCCGGCAAGGAAGCTCGTCACCCGAGCCCTCTCCCGAGCCCTCACCCAAACTCCCCGGGGTCCGGGAGTGGTGGGGAAAGCCCGAGGAAGCCAGGAAGAGCCCCTTTTACTACCTCACGGCCCTAAGGCAAAGTCCTCCGGGGACGAAGAGCTGGGGGTAGGATACCGGATTCTACCCCTTCGCCCGCAGATACTGCACGGGCCACTCCACCTTCTGTCCAAGCTCCCTCGCGGCTCGCAGGGGCCACGCGGGATCCCGCAATAGCTCGCGGCCCAGGAACACCAGATCGGCCTGTCCCGTTCGGACGATATGATCGGCCTGGACGGGTTCGGTGATCAATCCCACGGCACCGGTTGGAATACCGGCCTCCCTTCGTATCCTCTCGGCAAACGGGGTCTGGTACCCGGGCCCCAGGGGCGGTGCGGCCGCCGGGTGGCCTCCGCCGGAGGAGGAGCAGTCCACCAGATCCACACCCAGAGGACCCACCATCCGGGCCAGGGCCACCGAATCGTCGGGTCCCCATCCCCCCTCCACCCAATCGGTGCAAGAAATGCGGAGGAAGAGAGGGAGCTCGGGCGGCCACACCTTCCGGACTCCGACCACCACCTCTCGGAGAAGGCGGGTGCGGTTTTCGAAGGAGCCTCCATAGTCGTCGGTGCGTCGGTTGCTGAGGGGAGAGAGAAAGGAATGGAGGAGGTAGCCGTGAGCTCCGTGGATCTCCAGGAGCTGGAATCCGGCATCCAATGCCCGCTCTGCCCCCTTCCCGAAGGCATCCGCGATCCCTGCCATCTCCTCGCTATCCAGGGGTTCCGGGGTCGGGTGTCCCTCGGCGAAGGGTATGGGGCTGGCTCCCCGGACCGGAGCCCATCCTCCGGCCTCGGGGCCCAAAGGGGCCCCTCCTTCCCAGGGTCTCGCTGAGGAGGCCTTCCGTCCGGCGTGGGCAAGCTGAATCCCTGCCACCGCCCCGTGCTCCCGGACGAAGCGGGCCACTCGGGCCAAGGGCCCCACCCGCTCGTCCTTCCAGATCCCCAGGTCCTGGGGAGAGATCCGGCCTTCTGGGACGACAGCCGTGGCCTCCACCAGAATGAGGCCTGCTCCTCCCAGGGCCCGGGCGCCCAGGTGCACCAGGTGCCAATCGGTAGCCATCCCGTCCTGGGCCGAATACTGGCACATGGGAGAGAGGGCGATTCGGTTCCTCAGCGTCACCCCACGGAGGGAGAGGGGGGAGAAAAGATGGCTGGGGGGCGTCACGGGATCGGGCTGGGTTCTCATGGCTTCTCAGCTTTCGAAAGAGCCGCCCTCGGGCGACTATTCAGGGGCCGTATGAGGAAAAAGCACCAAAACATAATCGGGCAGCGCCCCGGATAGTAAAGCTGACGAGTCGTCTGAAAAGGAGCAAACCATCAATACCGCCGCCATCCGTGCTCTCTTTCCGGTGACCGGGAAATTCGTCTTCTTGAACAGTGCCGCCGAATCCCCCCTCAATGGGAGGGTCCGCCGGAGGCTGGAAGAGTACCTCACGCTTGCCAGTGAGGAGCCGCAGAACAAACCGCCGGCTCGTCATCCTGTCCGGGTCGCCCTTTCCGGACTATTTGGTGGAACACCCAATGAATACGCACTGGTTACAAGCACTGGCGTCGGCATCGGCATTGCGGCCTCGGGCTACGGCTGGCATCAGGGCGACAACGTGGTCGTCCCGATGGATGAGCACTGGAATAACACGTTCCCCTGGCTTGCCCTTCGTGAGCGGGGCGTTGACTGCCGTCTGGTTCCGGTAGATGACAACCAACGCGTAGATCCCAAGGCCATAGCAGCGATGGTCGATGAAAACACGCGTATGCTGGCCACAACCGCCGTACGCTTCAATACCGGTTTTCGCGCTGATCTCAAACGACTGAGCTCAATTGCACATGATCGAGGAGCACTCTTCGTAGTGGACGGGATTCAGGCCGCCGGGGTTTGCCCGATCAATGTGAATGAGGATGGCATCGACATTCTTGCCTGCGCAGGTTTCAAATGGCTTTTGGGAATGCCGGGAACCGGATTCCTCTTTGCCAACCAGCGGGCTCAGGAGATGATCAGACCTGTATTGCCCGGTATGTACGCTGCTGAACATGATACCCGTGAGCTGCACTACCACACCGATGCCCGGCGCTACGAAACCGGTACACTTGCCTACTCCCTTTTTCATGCATGGACCGCTGGTTTGGAGATACTCAGGGAGGTCGGCGTTGCCAGGATTCATGAACGGGTACTTGAGCTAACTGATGGGATCATCGCCGGTTTGCGCGCCCAAAACATCGAAATTGTATCGCCCGTTGAAGCGGTAAGTGAGCGCTCCGCCATCATTTCATTCACGGTGGGTTCAGAACAAGCGAATAAGGAGCTCCACGAAAAACTCCTGGAAAAAGGAATAATCGTTGCCCTGCGTGACGGGCGCATCCGTGTGAGCCCGAACTTTTTCAACACCGAGGATGATATCGACAGCTTCTTGTCGCAGCTGTGATCTCGTGGGAGGGCCACGGCCCTGCGGCGCCGAATCTTTTTGTTGGTTTTCTGAGGCCCGGTGCGTACCATCAAACCAGTGACCTCACCCATTGCGCCCCACACTGGTTGGCTCAGGTTTGCTGAGAAGAAGGATGGTTCTCATGGCCCGTTCCCCCCGTTCTTGTCTGGTCCTCCTCGGCCTCCTCACTCTCCTGGGCCCCATCGGGACCCTCCATGAGGCCGCAGCCCAGGCCGCCAAACCACGCATAGCCGTTCTCGGCTTCAGCAACAACAGCACGTTCACCTACTGGGGAGACAACCTGGGGGCTGCGGCAGCAGACGAGCTCACCACCCAACTGGTGAAGTCCGGCGTCTTCACGGTGGTGGAACGAAGCCAGGTGAACGCCATCCTGGAGGAGCAGCATTTCGGGCTCAGCGGGGCTGTGGACGCTGCCACCGCCGCTCAGATCGGGAAGATCCTGGGCGTCCAGGCTGTCCTCATGGGCTCCGTTACCCAGTTTTCCGTGGATCGGAAATCCGGAGGGCTGGGGTCCCTCCGGGTGACGTATACGGAAGCGGAAAGCCGCATGGACGTCCGTTTGGTGAGCACGACCACCGCTGAGATTCTGGCGGTGGCCGAGGGTCAGGGGAAAAAGCGGATGGGCGGGTTGGGTTGGGAGAACTTCAACTTCGAGCGTGAGTTCGACGCTGGGCTGGCCCAGGAAGCCCTGAGGCCGGCCGTGGAGAGCGCGGTGGAGACGATCGTGGACCAGGCCGACGTTCTCGCCAATCTGGCACCCGTGGCAACTCCCGGTGAAGTGGTGGGCTCCCCCGAAGCGGGGGTGGTCTACATCGACAAAGGGGACGGGGACGGAATCGAGATAGGCCAGCGCTTCGACGTCTACCGCGTCGTGGACGAGATCCGGGACTCGGCCGGGAAAGTCCTGGACCAGATCACGGAGAAGGTCGGTGTCATCCAGGTGACCCGGGTCCTCTCCCAATCGTCCATCTGCTCGGTGGTGGAGGGGGAGGCCCGGGAGGGGGACAAGATCAGGTAGAGATGGGTTTCCGGACGGTCACCGGCTCCTGGCCTGAGGAGACCCCCTAGCGCCGCCTCGGCAGGGCATCGCCGAACTCCCGGGCAATCCCCACGGCCGCCCTTCTCCCGACCTCCTTGGCGGCTTCCGTCTCTGCGGCCAGAGGGGACGGCCCCAGCTCTCCCGGAGTGTTGTCGGAGCCCACCTGGTAGGTCGCGCTTCCAAGGAGTTCCCCCGTCGAGGCCCGGTAGGTCCGGATGTCCAGAACGGCCCGTCCCGTAAAGAACCGCCCCGCTGACGGTGCTGCCTCGGTTCTGAGGCTTCCCACCACCAGAACCTCCGCATCGTACTCCCGCCCCAGCCCGGCGATGGACCGGGCGTCCATCCCCTGGGCCATGGCCACGGCCGCGGCATCCCCATGGATGCCGGCCAGGAGGCCGGCCTCGACTACCCGCAGGCCCCTTCGCTCCAGCTCTTCCAGAAACGCGTTCTCGGCCGTGGTGACGGCCCCCGGGTCACCCCCGCCGCTCCAGAACAGGACCAGGGTGGCCGATCCCCGGAAGGGGGCTTCGGACTCACCAGCGCCCTTGGCACCCGCCGCCGCGGGTACGGGGCCCGTCACCATTGTGGGGGCTTGGGACTCACCAGCAGGCTCGGCCTTTCCAGCGGCCACATCCGGGGGATCCTCGGCCGCCACCGCCTCGCCACCGGGCGCCATCTCCACGCCATCCGGCATCGCAGCCGAACTGTCGACCGGGAGAAACGCCCCTTCGCCATCTCCCACGGGACTCGACTCACTCCGCCCCGGAAAGCGCACCACCTCGAAAAGGGCCACAACCAGGGCCACCCCGACGACCCCCCACAGGGGAAGGAGCCACCGCCTCCTCCCCGAGGGGGGGAATCCGGAAACCGGGACACCGGGGGTCCCCTTCCCTCCCCGGCTCGCAGGGAGCGAGAAAACGGGCTCGGGCATTGCCGCTCCCCCACCGAAAAATGCCTCGGTGGCAGAGTCGGCGGTCACCGCCCTGACCGTAGCCCCGGCCGTAGCCCCGGCCGTAGCCCCGACCGCAGCTCCGGCCAAAGCTCCTCCGACCCCCTGAAAGCCCGCCCCCTCACTCGGAAGGTCGGAGAGCGCCGTCCGGAAGTCGGCCGTCACCTCCCTGAAGTCCCGGTAGCGCACATCCCGGTCCTTCTCCAGACACCGGGATAGGCAGGCGCCCAAAGCCGGCGGGCAGCCGGGCCATACTTCCTGTATCGGGGTCGGCTCCTGGTGGGCGATGGCGTAGAAGAGGGCGGAGATGCTCTCACCCTCGAAGGGGCGCCTGTGCAAGATCAGCTCGTAGGCCAGGATCCCGAAGGAGAAGATGTCGGAGCGGTGGTCCACTTCCAGCCCCTGGAGCTGCTCCGGAGAGAGATACCCGGCAGTTCCGATGGTCATTCCCACCTGCGTGAACCGCTGGGTCTCCTCCACCAACCGGGCGATCCCGAAATCCATGATCCGTACCTGGCCGTCGTCCAGAATCCTGATATTGGCCGGCTTCACGTCCCGGTGGATCACCCCTTT
>JBDRDQ010000077.1:0-3115 GCA_043820695.1 Gemmatimonadota bacterium
GTTCTTCTCGTGGAGCGGCGCCAGGACCGTCAAATCGGGAATGGCGTTGATGACCGCCGTTTTCCCGGAGTTAAAGGCCCGCTCGAGGGCCGGGCGAATCTGTTCCGATTCGGTCACCAGTTCGGTATGGCAGCCCATCTCTGCAAAAATTTTATCATAGCGGACATCGGGCAGCATCCCCCAGGAGTCCATGGTGGGAAAGATGGTCTTCTGGTAGTGCGTGCTCATCCAGCCGCTGTTGTTGAAGACAAAGAACACGACCGGGATATTGTAGCGCACCGCGGTTTCAATGTCGAAGCCCGCCACCCCGATGCCTGCATCTCCAATGATGGAAATCACCTGCTTCCCAGGTCTGGCCAACTGGGCGCCGATACCCATACCGATGGAATGCCCCACGCCTCCGTAGGTGCTCGCATCGAGGACCTGCCCGGCGAACTTGGCTTCCAGGCGATCCGTGACGAAGGCAACCATCGTAAACGAGTCGTAGATAACGGTGGCGCTATCGTCCAGGAAGTCCACGATCTGCTGCCCCATGAACCGGGGATGCATCGGGTGCGCCTGGCGAACCGCCTCGGCGCCTTCCCGCTGTCCCTTCCTATACTTCTCCCGGGCTTGGGTGACCTGATCGAGCCACTCGGTCCGCTGCGGCGGGTCCTGACCGAGCGAACGGACGCAATCGATCATCTGCTTGAGTACCTTTTTGGGGTTGCCCCAGATGGATACCTTGGCGGGAAGGAGGGGGGAAAACTCGACATCCGCCTCACCCACCTGGATATACTGCGTGTTGCTCCCGTAGGTCGGTGGCTGACCGAAGTTTTCGAGGGAGTTGAGCTGATGACCTATCACCAGCATCACATCGCAATCCCGGAAAAAGGGCCGCCGGTAACCACCGGCGATGGTCAGCGGGTGATCCTCCCGTACCGCCCCCCGACCGATTCGGCGGGTGTGAACCGGGATCCGGGTCAGCTCCACGAACGCGCGCAATTCTTCGGAGGCGTCCGCCCAGTAAATGCCGTTTCCGGCCACCACAATGGGGTTTTTCGCCTCCATGAGCAGGCGGACGGCCTGCTCGATTTGCGCCTGATCCCCGGAAGCAGGCGTGGGTCGGGCGTTCTCCCCTTTGGGGACGTACCCCGTCTGGGGGGCTTTCACGGGGGTCTCCATCCTGCCCAGGATATTGGAAGGGATCTCAACGAGGACCGGACCAGGCGGATAAGCCATCGAGTCGCGGAAGGCTTTCTGCATCCAGAAGGAGATCTGGCCGGTATGGGTTACCCGTTTGGACCATTTCGTAATGGTCCTGCACACCTCTGCCCCGTAAGCCTCCTGCCAGGAGCCCCATCCGTCCTGAGTGGTCGGGTGCTGCCCGGAGATCGCCACCACCGGGCTGCGCGAATGGAAGGCATGGGCCAGTCCCCCGACCATGTTGTAAAGCCCGGGGGAAGCGGTCCCAAAGCACACGCCTGGTTTCCGGGAAGCCCTGCCCCATCCGTCGGCGGCATAAACGCCCGACTGCTCGTGGCGCATGTGAATCATTTTGATATCGGCCTCGCAGATCCTGCACAACATGGCCCAGATATGACTCCCGTGGATTCCGAAGACATGCTTAACGCCTTCTTCCTTTAGAATCCTGGCTACAGCATCAACTCCACTGATATCTTCTTCCAATTCAATACCTCCTCATCGCAAATGATCATGACCAACGAAAAATCTCCGCCTTTTCCTTCAAATAACATCCTCCAGCCTCAGCTGGGAGATCTCATCGGCCGTATACCCGCCCAGTTCCGCAAGGATTTGGTCCGTGTGCTCCCCCAACTTCGGGGCAATCCCCACGCGACCAGGGGTCTTGTGAAGCTTGACCGGAAGGCCGAGGATCCTCATCCGCCCCTCATCCGGGTGGTCGATCTCCACCACATACTCGTTAGCGACCACCTGCGGATGTTCTGCGGCCTCCGCAGGTGTGTTGACAGGGGCAGCGATCGCCCCTGCCTCATCGAAGAGCTTGAGCCACTCTTCCCGTGTCTTGGTCTCGACGCACCGATCCATGGCTGTCAGCAACGCCTCTCGATTTTCAATGACCTTCTCCCCCGTTGCAAATCTGGGATCGCTGATGAAATCTTCCAGCCCCAACACCTTAAAGCTCTTCTCCTGCAATGCGCGCCGGTTCATCAGAATCATGATCGGTTTACCGTCTTTGGCGAAGTGGCTGCTCGTCACCCCGGCGTCCGAACGCAACTGAGTCAGGCGGGCCCTCGGCATCACAAACCGTTTCGCCTTCCCACCCGGAACCAGGTTGCTCTGGAAGGTCCATCCGATCAGATTCATCGTGCTGCCGAGCAGAGAGGTGTCCACCTGCTGCCCCACCCCCGTTCGCTCCCTCTGGAAGAGGGCGACCACCGCCCCGAAGGCCAGCTGGAAGGCAGCGCACTGATCCGAGATGGAGAATCCCAGACTCGCCGGGGGAACGCCTTCCGGAGTCCAGGTCATGCTGAGGAGCCCGCTCATCGCCTGGCCAACCCCATCATACCCGGGGCTTTTCCCCAGCGGGCCCTTCAGGCCAAAAGCCGAACCGGTGAGATAGACGATGCCGGGGTTGATACGAGAGATCGCCTCGTACCCAAATCCCAGGCGCTCCGCCACTCCGGGACGGTAATTCTGGGCAAATACATCAGCCCCTTTCACCAACCGATAGATGATCTCCTTCCCCTTCTCTTTGCGGACGTCCACGGTGATGCTCTTTTTGTTGCGGTCGTTTGCTTCAAAATAAACCGACGTACCTCCAGGCCAATAAGGGCCCATCTGCCTCCCGGGATCCCCCGTGCCTCGCTGTTCCACCTTGATGACATCCGCACCCATGTCCGCCAGCATCATCGTGGCATACGGACCCTGCTGGTACTGGGTCAGATCAATTACTCGAATTCCTTCCAACGCTAAAGCCATAACACTTCCTCCTCGTTCAATTCCTTGTTCCCGGAGTTCCAATGACCCTATGGCCCTCTCCGTTGCGAACCCGCTGGGGACCATCCCCCTGAAGGCCTCCCTCGGTTCAAAGATACTGAAAGCCTTTTTTGATGTGTACTGCCATATCTTCCCTTCTTTTTATGTGGTTAAGCGC
>JBDRDQ010000078.1:0-2823 GCA_043820695.1 Gemmatimonadota bacterium
AGGGCGGCCTGGACCATCTCGCCGACAGCGATCCGCTGGGCATGAGTCTGGTGGGCGGGCCGCTTGGCAATCTCGGCTTTCAGACGCTTGATCCCGTCGTTCTCGTCCACGATCTCCTGGAAGATGCGGCCCATGTCCTTCCAGCGAGCTTTGAGCCCCAGCTCCACCTTGGCGTCCATGTCCCTCAGGAGGTGTCTTAGCTCCCGGTACCGCCGATCGAGAAGCTGCCGGATCTCCTCCACGTTCGCCGCCACGGTGCAGAACCTGACCGGCAGCACGGTCTGCTCCTTCATGACCCGCTCCAGGACCCGCTCGTGCGCCAGGAGGTTCTCTTTGCTGAGCACATATCTGCCCATCGGCGCGTTGCTGACAACCGCGCTGAGATCCCGGCACGCGATCGTCTCCACCTCCCGGCCGCCAATGCCGATGGGACCAAAGTTCCGCTCTTCACTGGTCCCGATGATCCCGTAGAGGTACTGCCCCTCCTCACGCACTGCCGGCCTCCAGCGACCACTGGAGGAGTCTCACCGCCACAGCCTCCCTGACGTCGCGCGCGCGAAAAGACGAGCCCACCTGGAGATATTCCTTCAGGAGCCGGTAGGCCTCGGTCGCCGTCTCAAACGCTCCGTCTATCCTGCCGCCGATTTTGCCTGCCTGCCGGTAGGCATGGTCCGGGTGGGACTCGTGGGCCAGCGTCCGGTAGGCTTCCTTGACCTCGGAGAGGGCTGCCCATTCCCGCAGGCCCAACAGTCGCCGGGCCCGGTCAACCTCCTCGAACTCGAACGTCTTGACCTCCACGGTGGCGAAGCTGTAGGGGGGAAGTGGTCCCACGCACCGGAAGTCAATGGTGTCGGCGTATCGGTCGTCCAGCCGCTCCAAGGTCCCGCCAACCTCTTCCTCCCCGGCCCTGGCCACAAGGAAAGCCGTGTTCAGGATCAATCGGTCGTCCAGGAGGGCGTGCGGGCAGATATCCCGCGCCAGCGGCTTGAGGGTCTCGATGATCTCCGCCGCCCGTTCTTCTCGCACCTGGTCCAGCCGCGCCTTGACCAGTTTGCCGATCCGAACCCGCGCCTCCCTGGTCTGCTCCACGGGGCGGGATGCGATCGCAGCCTTCTCTCCCCTGATCTCTTCTTCCTCGCCGATTTTCTGCAAGACTGAATTGAGGTCCTTCCACTGAGCTACCAGGTCCAGCTCGATTCTCCCCGTCATAGCCTCGAGCGTGCCCCTGAGCTGGGAGTAGCCGGTCTCCAGGACCTTCCGGACCTCGACCGCGTCGCGGGCCACGGTCCCGAACTTCACCGGGATCACCGTGTGGTGCTTCATGACCTGCTCGATCACAGCCTGGTGGGTGACGAGGTGGGGGACGACCTCCTCCCGCTTCATGGACCTGTAGGCCCGAATGGGAGTGGGGCTCACGAGGGCGGTCAGATCACGATGGTGAATGGTGGAGACGCGGCACCCATCGAGACCGATGAGGCCCGAGTCCGGCCCCGCCCCGTCCCCGACGACGCCGTAGAGGTGGAAGGTTTCGCTCATGCGCTCGCCTCAGTAGTTCATCGAGAACGTCTTCCACTTCTTCCGGTTGGGGCTCCGCTCTGCCGCCTTTTTCCCTCCGTTGCTCGGGCGTCCCGAGTCAGCCGAGCGACCCAGGTCCTCCATCTGCTTCTGGATCTCTCCCAGTCGCTTCTGGATCCCCTGATGGCGCTTGGCCAGGAGCACCGCCTCCTTCTCCAGCCGCTCCTGCTCCACCCGGAGCATGTAGAGCTCGAGGTAGGTGGACCCCTGTCTCCGGGGCATGGACCGCTGGCCGGTGCTGTGCATGCTCCGGACGTCCCGCAGTCCCCTGGCGTCGGTTACACCTCTCATGGCACCATGCTCCTTCTGGGGATCACCGGGCGCTCTCCCGCGCGGAGAGCAGCAACTGTTTTTTCTTGCTCGCCCCCACCACCTTCAACTCCACCAGTTGGCCGGCCTTGAGCCCGACCTCCCGGCGGATGTTGTTGGGAATGGAGAGCTTCCCGCCGGCGTCCATCTTCGCAAAGGCCCGCAGCAGCATCAGGGCACCCTCCCTCAGCAGTATTGTTTGACGAACTTCTTGACCAGGTCCCTGACCTTGGCCTGATTGCTCTTGCTCCCCACCCGGCTCGTCTCCGAGGCCAGGATGTCCTGGCAGACCTGCCGGAAGATCGCGCTGGACCCCTTCACGTGACCATTCAGCACCGTGAGGGATCTGGCGATCATGATCGCACCCCGGACGGTTGGAGAGAATTCACAGGCCCCCGATTCTCGGAGGGCCCGGACGACCTTGACGACCTTCTCCGCCTCCTTCCGGGGGAGACGGGACTTGCCCTGGGTGATGGCGACCTCCGTTTCCTCATCGAAGTGGTCGAGGTCCATGGTGATCATCCGGTCGCGGAGGGCGTCCTGGCTCCGATGCACCCCGGCGTACTCCTCTGGGTTCGAGGTGAAGAGGCCCGTGAAGTTCGGATCCACCTTCAGGTAGGCCTCGTTTCCGCCCCGCCGGACGGGGAGGTCCATCATCCGCTCCTGGAGGATGGCGAGGAAAACGTTATTCGCCTCGGGCCGGGAGCGGGTGAACTCATCGTAGATGAGGGTGAAGCCGTACCTGCACGCGATCGTCAGGCGGTTATCCACCCACCGCTTGACCATGTCTTCCTCGACCTTCAGGACCCGGGAGACGAACCGGTCAATCACCTTCCTCAGCCGATAGCCGTACTCCCCCCCCACCAGGTCCGAAGTCGTGTACTCCTCGTCGCCGTGGATCAGGACTACGGGACGTTCGAGCTTCGAGGCCACGTGGAG
>JBDRDQ010000079.1:0-2728 GCA_043820695.1 Gemmatimonadota bacterium
CATTCGGAGGAGGTAGTTCGGAGGACCCAACTACTCGAGAAGGTTTGGGATCTCCACTTCGATCCCATGAGCAACGTGGTGGATGTCCACGTGGCGAAACTGCGGCGGAAGTTGACGGCCGGGGGAGAGAAGGCCCTGATCCACACCGTCAGGGGCGTGGGCTATATCCTCAGCCAGGAGGAACCGGCCTAGTGGGCCCTCCGAGGGTGAGGGAACGGATGCGATCTTTCCGTTTCCTTCTTGGCGTGAGAGTGACAACGGTCATGACTGGGGCAGTGATGGCCGTGGCCGTCTTGAGCTACTTCGGCCTCAGGCGGGCGTTGGACCGGGAGCTGAACGCCTCCATGATCAACGTGGCTTCAATCCAGGCAGCAACGGTCACCGATGATCCATCCGGAGCCATGCACTTCCACGAGTGGGAACTGACGGCCGAGGAGGCAGCATCGGTTCGCGATCTGATTCGGTACCTCCAGATCTGGAGCGCTGACGGTGAGAGTCTTATCAGGACCAGCCATATCACTGAAGATCTTCCCTTGGATGCAGCAGCCCTGGCCAGAGCCGCCGACGGGCAACTGACTTGGACCGAGGGGTCCTTCCAAGGCATTCCGATCCGGTCCCTTTACTATCCGTTGGAGAGGCTTGGGGAACTCCACATCCGGCACGTGCTACAGGTGGCCGCCCCCCTCGGGGCTCGAGACCGAATGCTCCAAACCGCCACCCTTGTTCTCCTCCTCATCCTCGTTACGGTCGCCGCCCTGACCTTCTCGGGAGCATGGTGGCTCGCCGGAAGAGCTGTTCAGCCCGTCAACAGAATCGTTGACCAAGCCGAGGCAATTGCTGCCGGAAGTCCCCAACGTAGCATCGAGGCCTTCGCGAATACACTGGAATACCAACGTCTGGTTCAAGTGTTGAACCGCATGCTTGGCCGCCTCGATGCGGCGTTGGAGGCTCAGAAGCGATTCACGGCCGACGCGAGCCATGAGCTTCGCACTCCGCTCACCGTCCTTCGGGGAGAGATGGAGGTAGCTCTCCGGAGGGACCGGACACCCGAGGAATATACGCGGGTGCTCAGGACCTCCCTTGAAGAGACGGAGCGCCTTTCCCGTTTGGCTGAAGACCTCCTTACCCTCACGCGCTCCGAGGCAGGGGCGCAGAGACTCCTGCTCCAGAAGGACGACCTGGCCGATCGGGTCAGGCACGCCGTGGATCGTTTTGCCCGACAGGCCGAACAGAAGGGCGTGGAGATCCAGGGGCCGGCTCAGGGAGGGGTTTGGGTGGAGGCCGATCCGGACCTCCTCGAGAGGGTGATCTGGAACCTCCTGGGGAACGCCCTCAAGTTTACTCCTTCCGGGGGCCGGGTCGACGTCCAGGTCCGGAGGGAAGAAGGGAACATCGTTCTGGCGGTGATGGATTCCGGTCCCGGTATTCCTCCGGGAACGCTCGAATCCGTCTTCGACCGCTTCTTCCGGATTGACGAGGCGCGGACACCCGGAGCCGAAACATCCGGAACCGGTTTGGGCTTGGCCATCGTCAAGGCGATTGTGGAGCTTCACGGCGGGACGGTTTCAGCCGGCAATCGTTCCGTGGGAGGCGCAGTGTTTCGGGTGACCCTCCCCGCTGGCAGCGACCGCTCATCTCAACATTAAGAGAGCTTCATGAAGGTTTCACGGTGGGTTCACGCCTCTTCTCCTAGCCTTCATTTTGGTGCTTTTCGCGATCACAAGGCCACCCTGCGTCCAGGGCAACAGTCTATGATGAAAATTAAGTGGTCCAGGACCACTCTGGGCATCGTCACATTCGTTCTGGTCATGCCCCTTACAGGTCTGCAGGGCCAGGAACCGAACGCGCTGAGGCTCGACGAGCTCATCAGCCTGGCCCGGGAGCGGAGTCCCCGGGTTCGTGCCGCCCTGGAGCAGGTCGAGGCCACCAGGGCCCGAGAGCCCGGATCCGGGCTTCTCCCCGATCCGACGCTCCAGATTGGCGTGATGAACCTCGCCCTCCCCGAGTTTTCGGCAAGCATGCCGGCGTCGATGGCCCCGACCATCCAGGCCATGCAACGATTTCCCATTGCAGGGAAGTTGTCGCTTCGGGAAGAGGTTGCTCGGCAGTCCACGGCCATCGATCTGGCCGCGTCCGAGGAGGTCTGGTGGGAGGTAAGGACTGAGGTGGCCGCCGCCTTCTACCGGATCTACCAAGTAGACCGCCAGATCGAAGTCATGGAAGAGACCTTGGGGCTGCTCCAGAACTTCGAGACCATTGCCCGGTCCATGTACGGGGCAGGTACCGGCAGACAAGCCGACGTCCTTCGGGCCAACGTTGAGGTAGCCCGAATGGAAGCAGAGATCCAGCGGATGACCGCCATCAGAGTTGGAACGGCGTCCAGGCTGAACGCCCTATTGGACCGGCCGGCCGACACGCCTGTTGGATCACCGATCCTGGATCCTTTCCCAGCCACCGTCCCCGGTCGACCCTCGCTCAGGGAATCGGCTTTGGAGAGCCGCCCTGTGCTGGCTCAGTTCCAGGCGGAGTTGGACAGAGCCGGCACTCGAAAGGGTCTGGCCGGGAAGGATATCTGGCCCGACCTCACCGTGGGCCTCCAATACGGCTTGGGTCGAATGGCCGGCGACCGAAAAAGCATGGGAGGTGCCTCCGTGGGGTTCAGCATCCCTCTTTACGCCGGGAGAAGGCAGCTCAAGGCCCGGGACGAAGCCGCAGCAATGGAGGGCAT
>JBDRDQ010000080.1:0-12567 GCA_043820695.1 Gemmatimonadota bacterium
GGGGACCGTAGAACCAGTGCACGCAGATGCCGATCATGGGATCCTGGACCGGCCCCAACTTCTCGATAGCGTGATGGGGCTTGGTGAGGAACCCCTCCACTCGGTACGGGTCCCTGCCCAACCGGGTCAGCGCCGCCTCCATCTGAAGGGTGGCTTCCGTGATGCTCGGGAGGGCGAGCTGATTGGGGATGTCACGACCGTCCCCGGGCCAGAAAAGAGCGATGCGCTGCCTCATCGGGGCGTCTCCTGGGAAATGGCTTGGCCTCCTCGTGCCACGTTCTCCTGGGTGAAGATGCTAGTGCCCAGCACGATCTTCTTCGGAACCTCCTCCCCACGGAGGATGGCCAGGGCGAGATCGATGGCCTCGGCGCCTCCGGTGGGGTAGAGGAAGGTGGCGTCCATGATCCCCTGCTCCACGTACTGCCGCCCCTCGTGGGGGAGGGCGTCGATGCCCACGAAGAGCATCTCCCCCTCCCGCCCCGCCGCCCGTGCAGCCAGCCAGGCGCCGTGGGCTCCGGGATCGTTGTGGGCGTAGACGGCGTCGATCCGGGGGTTGGTGGCCAGCGCCGACTCCATCTCCCTGCGGGCATTCGGCTCCAGCCACTGCATCTCACCGGTGAAGGCCAGCTCCAGGCCGGGGTTCTCGCTCAGGGCGAGGCCTTCCAGGAATCCCTGGTTCCGGTCCTGGCCGGGTGTGGAGGTCATGAGTCCCTTGAGCTCCACAATCTTTCCTTCGCCGCCCAGCATCTCCCGGATCCATTCACCGGCCGCCCGGCCGATGCGGACGTTGTCGGCCCCGATGAAGGCGGTGTACTCCTCCCCCTGCACTTCCCGGTCGAGGACGATGACGGGGACCCCCCGCTGGTAGGCCTCGGCCACGGGCCGTGTGAGGGGAGCGGCTTCCTTGGGGCTGATGATGATCAGGTCCACCCCCCTGCTCCACGAATTCCTCCACCTGAGCCCGCTGTGTCAGGGAGTTGTTCTGGGCGTCCTTGAAGATGACCCGCAGGTTCGGATGAGCCTCCGCGGCAGCCCTCACGTCGGCGTCCATCTGGACCCGCCAAGGCTCACCCAGGTTGCACTGGCTCATGCCGATGACCCAGGGATCGTCCGGTGTTCCCGCGTGGGTGCTCCCGGGGTTGGAGCCGCAGCCGGCGGCCAGGAGACAGAGGGCAGCGGCCGGGACGCCGAGGGAGGCAGCCCTCCGGAAGCGGGCGGCCGATGTTCGAAAGAGCAGCTGACGCATATTCATTTTCCTTGTCCCACCTTCTGAACCCAGATGAAGTCGAGGCCGGCCCTTGTGGGAGTCTACCTATCCCCCCCCGCCAAGAGAAAGGGACAAGACAAGGGCATCCAACTCGGATGCGTGCCGGCACAGTTCGGTGAACGGTCCCTCGAAGCCGAACACGAAAGCATACTCGGTGCCTTCGGACGTCCGGTGGTGGGGCACCACCACCGAATAGCGGCGCATCCAGAGCCCGGCCTTGCGGTAGGTGAGGACGAGATGGGAGAAGCCTCCGTAGAAAAGCACGTGAGCTCCGGCGCACTGGTCACCGGAGTGAGTGAGGTATCGGTCGGCGAAACCCTTAGCCCGGCTGAAGGAGAGGCGCAGCGCCTCGCGGTCGTCCTGGGTGAGGCCTGGGCCAGGGATGGGGCGAGGCCGTTCCGCCGCCGGCCCGATGGACAGGTTTCCTTTCACCCGAATCCCCCCCAAGCTCCGCTCCAGCCGCGGTCCCTGAATCCCCCCGAAGATCTTTCCTCCTCCCGGGTCCGTAACCTCCCAACCGGTCACATCCAGTGAATATCCCGCCCGCGGATCCCGGTGCCACCTCCGGGGTCCGGAGTCCCCAGACGGAATCGGAGCGGGCGGACTGCCCAGAAAGTGCGCCAACCCCTGATATGTGCGGGCCAGATCACCCTCGAACCGCATCGCCGGGCAGGTCGAGAGCTGGGGGTACCTCTCGCGGGTCCCGGGCTCGGACGGGATCATCACTTCAATGAGGTTCTCCAGGCCCGGGCCTTCGGGGCCCAGGAGCGCGTCGAGCTCCTGCCGACACCAATGAGAACCGACGTAACGATCGTTGGTGAATAAGACCCCCCTTCTCGAGCTTCGGATCCCCCGGTCGAGGGCCCCCTGGATGGCCGTATCCGCCCCCTCCGCCTCCTCCTGCCGGTACTTCTCGGAGAGGAGGATGAGGTACTCGGCAAACCAGACCTTGAGACCCGAAGCGAGCAGGAGATCTGCGATCTGCCGCACCACGTGGACATCTTCGCTCTTGTAGCTGATGAAGACGTCGAAGGGCTTTTCTCCTTTTTCACACAGAAGGTCGATTCCATCGAAGGGGGTCGGCGAGGACTCGCCTTTCCTTTCGACTTCGCCGGCCTGAGCCCGTAACGCCAGGCGACGTACACCCAGCGTACCGGCCAGAGTCGTCAGGGCATAGAGGGTCCCCACCGTCAGGAAGAACCAGTGCACGTCCCATTTTCGGAAATGAGCCAGGAGGAACACCCCTCCGAAAAGGATCCCGGACAGAAGAGCGTTCCTGGCCACATCCCGAAGCCGGATCAGCTCGGGTGGCGGCGGGATTGCAGCGGCCGGGGAGCCTTCGCCGATCACCGCCGAGGAGAGCTGTTGAACCGTCTTGCTGAGCACGCCGACGGGGCCTTTGGAGAGGATGGCAATAAGGAAATACCCGATGGCCAGGAATAAAGAGTAGGAGAGTTCCATGTCAGTCGAGCTCGTAGGGGCGGGGTCCGAAAAGGTCCTCCTCACTGAGGCATGTTGTTGCTGCCTCGGCCGTTCCCAGGAAGGAGTTCAAGAAGCTCGACTCCCCACAGGAGGGGCACTCCACCCTGGTTTCCAAAGCAGTCGATTCGGCGAGGACGACCTCCAGGCAGAACGGACATCGGTAGGCGAGGTTCCCCGCCGTTCCCTCAACGACCACGGCGGTGCGCCTGGGCGTGCCCTCGCCGACGTTCATCAATTCGAAGAAGTGGAGATGTCTCTTGTCATCCAAGACAACCAGAAACCTCGCCTTCAGGTCCCACGAGATCCACTCCGTCTCCGTGCGGCTCCCCCATGAGGGCAGGTGGGTCATGGGACTTCCCAACGGGAACCGGCATTGGAGGCTCCCGTCCCGCAGGCTCCAGACGTGCAGGTATCCTTGGTCGTCGCCGGCCGCGAGATGTCTCCCGTCGGGGGAGGCTCGCGCGAGCGTCAGCTTCCCGGCCCGGGTAGCCATGACCGCAACCTCCCGGTGCGCCAGCGTGTCCAGCAGGTGCAACCGCCCGTCCTCCCCGAGCCAGACCACCCGCTCACCGTCGGGGGAATAGGAGCAATCGTCCACCCCGGGGACGGGAACCGCCGCGAACGGCTCATTCTCGCCCATGCAAAAGAAACCCAGCTCTTCCCCCACCTGTCCCACCAGGGACTCACCCCCCGGGTGGAGCGCATGCCGGTCAGGGGGCCACCTGCCAGCGAAGAACTCCCTCCTGAAGGGGAGCTCGGGCAGGAGGCCCCTCTTCGCCGCGGCGCCGTCCTCCAGGCGGAACACGACTTGTTGGGCAGGAAAGGCAACGTGGTGGCCGTCTCTGGTACGATAGGGCTTCGGCCCCACATTGGTATTCCTGGTTTCCGCCAACTCGGCGATGGGTGCCCCGCAGGACCCATCCCAGAGGGAGACCGCTCCGAAGGAGTCCCACCCGATCACCCGGGAGCCCCGGGGGGACACCTCGAAGTGATCCACCCATGGAATTTCCTTGGGAAGTTCGCACCGGTGGGCGGCGTCCCAGCACCGGAGGCTATCCTCCGATGTCGAGATGATCCGCCTCCCGTCCGGGGAGAAGGAGCAGGTCTGGACCTGTCTCCCATGGCCGGCGAACGTGGCCAGGTTCGCCCCGGTGGCGGCATTCCAGAGCATGACCAGGGGGCCTACCCTGGTTGCACCCTGCGTGCCCGCGGCCAGCAGGGATCCGTCCGGGGAAAAGGCTATACAAGTGAAGCGGTCAACGAGCCCTCCGGCCTCTCCTGAGGGCCTTTGATGCCACACCTTCTCACCGGATCCGACTCGCCAAAGGCAGACCTCGTCCTCGTGCGCAGTGACGATGGACCGGCCGTCCGGGGAAAATGCCACTATGTCGGCGCTGCCTCTCTCGACCTCCGACAATCCCCTCAGTGGTCGACCGGAAGGCAGACGCCAGATCCAGGTCCCCTGGCGCTCTGATGAGATCCGGGCACCGAAGGCGTCGGAACTGGAGCAGGAAGTGGCCAAGAGGCGACCGTCGGGGGACACGGACGCGGCGAAGAGGGTGCCGGAGTTCTTCAGGTCCACGAAGGCCGCCCGCTTCCCGGTCTCTACGTTCCACCCCCGCACCGACGCCCAACGGTCATCTCCCGAGCGGATCGTCCCCGCTACCAGTACATCACCCTCAGTGCCCAGAGGAACGAGGCCCTCGTCATGAGAGAGGCCGGTCTCGATCGTTCGCAGGCAAGCGCCTGACCGGGGGTCCCAAACCTGAACGGTGTCGTCGGCCCCGTGGGAGACCACTGTCTCCCCGTCGGGGAGGATGACCGGGTTCTGAAAGTGGGTCCTCCGACCTTTCTGGCACCCGATCTCGGCCAACGTGGTGAGATCCCATACCCGGAGGGTGCCGTCCGCCGATGCAGACAGCGCCCGCTGGCCGTCGGGGAAGAAGGCACAAGAGAGGATCCTCTCCGAATGTCCCTCCAGGCGCGCCAGCTGTTTTCCCGTGATCGCGTCCCAAAGGAGAAGGGAGGCGCTCTCGAAGCTGCCCATGAGGCGGGCTCCGTCCGGGGAGCTGGCGTAGGGCCCCATGCCTCCCCCCTCCAGGGTGAAGAGGCACGGAGGCTCCCCGGCCGCATCTCCCAACCTCTTCAGCCAGGGGCCAGGATGCTCGCCTGCCTCGGAGACCCCCTCCGCCACCCTGGCCGGTGCCCTTTCCCCGGACCCGTTCTTGGCGATGGTGAAAACGAGCTCGTGATAGCGGTGGAAGCTGTGGGCGTTTTCTCGGACGAAGTCGGCGAACTCGCCCATCGACGGGGAGAGCGGGGTAGGCGGAGAGGAGGCCTTGGTGGGACGGGCCCTCCCACTCCCCTCCCGAGGTCCCGCAAGGGGGGAGTCGACGGTGAACGGGGCGAGCCTCACATCCGCGGAGCATCCGGGGCAAGACCGGGTCCGGCCCGACTCTTTCATCGTCCCCGCGAACACCCCGGAGCAGTGAGGGCAGCGGAACTCGAGAATGGATCGGACCAGCTGTTGACGACGGCGGTGGAGGGCAGCCACCGGGGCACCCGCGGTGAGGCGGCCGGCGGAGACCCGCTCGTAATCCCCTACCAGATCGTAGGTCATCCCCGCGGCGCACTTGGCCTCGAGGAAGGCGAGGTCGGTGAGGATCCGATCCAGCTCCTTCCATTCTTCCGCCGCCGTAGCCTGAAATGGCAGCTCGCTCAGCGCCCTCGGGTAGGGTTCCCGCCACCTGGACTCGAAGTAACGGGCCAGTCGGGCGTGTCCGTTCTTCCGCACCGCCGGCTCCGTGAGGTAACGGTGCTCTACGGCCTCCCCCAACTGCCCGTGGAAGAAATCCACCAGCCCCGACCTCTCGAAGAGGTAGGGTCCGAAGGCTCGACGAAGGCGAGACCAGAGCATGTCGGGGAGCTTCGGCCGAGGCTGGGGGTCCGTCCGGGCAGGCGCATGCTCCGCCAGCAGGGCCTGAAGCTCCGCGGGGGCCATCCCCCCACGCCCCAGGGCGACAAAGGAGAGGCAGTCCCGGATCAACCCGGGGGAGAAATCTCCTTCCAACCGTTCCAGGACCTGCCCGAAGAGGTCGGGGACGGTCTCCGGGAGGCGGCGGACCCGACTCCCCAGGGCCTCGAACTGGCCGAAGACCCTCAGTTCCTCCAGCGCCACCTGGATGTAGAGGGGATTTCCGGGTGCGATCTTCCGGTAGAACTCATCCTCGACCGCCGGGTTCGGAAAGGCGTGGCGGATCTCAGCCAGGTAGGACCCCACCAGTTCCCGGGCCTCCTCCGGGCCGAGCCCGCCCACCTCAAGTAGCACCGGCGGCGGCTTCCGTCGCTTGAGGGCTTCGGCCACCTCGCCCCCCAGCGTGCTGGCGACCACCCGGACGTTCGGGGGAAATGAGTGCGGCAGCCAATAGAGAGTGTGGGCACGGTCGGTGGCCTCTAGCTGGTTCAGGGCATCGAGGGCCAGGACCACTCTCCTCCCCCGAGCCACTTCCTCCAGAAGCTCCGGCAGGAGGTCGATCAGGTCGGGGAGGGTCTCAGGGACATCCTGGGAGGAGGGGAGGGATCGGCCGAGCCGTCCGCAGAGCCGGGACAGCACCCTCCGAACCGAAGTGGACTCAGCCGAGGCGCCCACGAAATGGGGAAGGATCAGCCAGTCGGGGTGGCGATGCTCACACTCTTCCACGAGTCGCGCCAAAAGAGAGGATTTCCCGGACCCGGGTTCGCCGGTCACCATGCACAGCGCCGAACCCGGATCCCCCTCCACGAAGGTCAGAAGGGAATCCAGATGAGCCCTGCGTCCTACGAAGCGGCGCGTGCGGTCCCTGATGAACCGGTCGTGGGCCTCATCTTCGACCTCCCACGGCTCCCGAGAGACGTCATCCCCTTCTCCTGCCTCCCGGCGGATCCTCTCCCACAGGACCTCCAGGACCCGCTCCCCGAGCTCCTCGACCCCCGCGTACTCCACGACGGGGAGCCCGGAGGCCGAGATCTCCCCACGGAGAGCCTCCAGCCGACCCTCGAGTCGGGGATCTGCCTCGAAGAAATCCCCTCGGTTCGGTCCCGCAAGGGACTCCGAGAGCGAAGCGGCACGCAAGAAGAAGAAGCTCCGATCCTGCTGATAGGAGGAGGAACTGGAGAAGACCGAGCGAATTCGTGCCTCGTCCGCCGGGGACCGGGTGGGCGCGAGCACATTCCTCCCTTTTCGCGCATCCCAGGGATAGCACCGCACAAGTGCTTCCCGGTCCTCCTCCTTCAGAGGACTCGCGGAGGGGGGAACCTCGATCAGCCGATGCAGGTCGACAACCTGCCTCGGCAGGTCGTTGTGGAGCACGCCGTGGTAGATCTCCTGGGCGGTGATGGAGGAGTCCTCGCCGGGAGGAATCCACCCATATCGGTGCCCGAGGAGGCCCAGGAAATAGGGACGGCAGGAGTCGATCTCGTCCAGGCAGATGTCCAGAGCCTTCCCGTCCTGGGCATCCTTTTCGGTAACCCCCCAGCGCAGGTCGACGTCGACGACATGCACGCGGAGCGGGCGGCAACGCTCCCTGAGCTCGGGGAACACGAAGCGAACCAGATGGTCTCGCTCCGCCTGCATGTCCCGAAATGTTGAAGAGATAAAGACCCGGACCGAACGCCACGCTTCAGGCATGGTTCGACTCCAGGCTCGGATGGGCCCCCGCCGCAGCCCTCACGTCTGCGTCCATCTGGACCCGCCAGGGCTCACCCAGATTGCACTGGCTCCTGCCGACGACCCAGGGATCGTCCGGTGTCCCCGCGTGGGCGCTCCCGGTATCCGAGCCACAGCCGGCAACCAGGAGGCAGAGGGCAGCGGACGGGACGTCGAAGGGGGCAGCCCTCAGAAAGGGGGCGGCCGCGGTCCGTAAGAGCTGCCGACGCACGTTCATTCTCCTTTTCCCACCTTCTGAACCCAAAGGTCCAGTCCCCATGCCGGCTCAGTTCTTGAGGATGTGATCGATCGCAGCCTCTATCAGCGGAACGTCAATCCACTGCTGCACCGTGCGGAGCGCTCCATTCCGGTCGATCAGGTATGCAGAATTGGGAGCAGGCCCGTAGGTGCACCAGAGGGGGTTGTTTCGATCTCCCGGAGTCAGATCATCCACAAGAACCGTTTGGGCACCCTCCACCATCGTCGCCATCTCGGTAGCCAAGGCGACCCTGTCGGCATAAGTCCGGGGCTGGGGCCGCCTGTTTCCATTCTCCCAGACCTCTCCAGAGTAGGGGCTGAGATCCGGGGCGGACGGGTGAGGCTCAATCACGTTCACGTGGATAAAGTGAACGACATCCGAATACCGGCGGCTGGGATCAAACAACTTGTTCGCCAGGGCGTTGAGGGCAGGCACGCTGCGCCGGTACGGCCCTCAGGTGAAGCCCCCAAACACCAAAAGGACGGGACGCGTTTCGAGCAGTTTGGAGAACGTATACCGAGTCCCACTGGGGTCCCTGAGAGAGAACTCGATGGCATGTTCACCCACCGAAACCGGAAGGCCAACCCCTCCTGTGTTGTTCGTGGCCGAGAACTCTTGCTGGGGCCAGCCGAAGCATTTGGACACCAGAGTCGATTCCGGCCGGAGTACCAGATCGAATCCGTCTTCCACCTGCGAAGGATCGGTAGATCCGCTGCACGCCAGTAGCCCGGCGCTCAGCAACGATGGTCCGAAAGCCGCGTTGAGGGTGCGGGCCCACCCACGAAGGACCCAGGGTGTGTTGCTCACCACGGCCAGCTCAAAGAAGAACCCCTCATTGTCCTCGTGCCTGGCGAGGGCGTTATCCGACCACGATCGCGTTTCCTCGAGGAAGTGGCAGGGTGGCCGGGCCGCTCATCCCCTCCCTGCACTACCTCTTCCCGATCTTGATCTTCCGTAGAGAGACTTATGAACTGGTCTCGATCCTTTGGCAAGAGGGGCCGGGCCTGGCCCCAAACCTACTTCAGTCTGGAGATGCGGAAAGGCCGCTCTTTGCCATTTGCCTCAGGATCGAATCGATGGCCGAGGAGCCAGACGGGGACGTTCAAAATCCCAAAGGACGATCCCCCCCCTCCACCTGACACAAGCCGGCCTCCATCCGCGGAAGAGGTCATCGCCGTCACCTCGGCGAGGCGCCCCTCCAGCACCCCCCTGCTCGCCCGCGACGAGATCGAGCACCCGCACCCCAGGGAAGGAATCCGCGTTCTGCCAGGAACAGAACACCGCCGATCCCCCCTCCGGTGAAACGCCAGCGCACGGATCTCTTAGGGGCGAGGCTTTGGGGGGCGTCACCTCGTCCGGATGCTTGACTTCTCCGGGGGACCCGAGCGCGACGCGCGGATGGGTTGTCCCGAACCGGCTGCTAAGGCTCCTCCATCCGCAGGTACATCGGGAGTCGCTCGATCTCCCCTGGCGCCAGCCGGACAGCCTCGAAGTTTCTCAAGGAAATGGGGAGAGCGCTGGGCGCCAGATCTCCTGAGAGTACCGTCACCAGGTTGCCTGCCTTCCTCCCGGCCAGCTTCTCACCCAGGAAGAGGCGCCATTCATACTCCACCCACTTTGACTCGATATGCTCTCTCGAGCTCCCGACCACGACCATGTTGGAGGCGCGATCGATGGCGCGGTCGATCTCCCGATGGTAGTCGGCGCTGCCGAGTCGGGGCAGGCTTTCCCTGCTGAAGAAAACCCTCAGACCCTGGGACAGCAGAAGATCATACACTGTCTGGGCGAACCGTTGATCCTCGCTCTTGAAGCTGACGAACGCGTCGTAGGGCGTGTCTCGGTCCTCTTTTTCGGCTGCGTCAAACTTGTCGACGAGAATGCCGAGGTCCTCCAAGAGGGCCAGGACGGATCCTTGATCAACCCCTCCGCTCTTCTCGTCCGGGAGGATCAGATGACCCCTTCGAGGTCGAGAGATCTTCTCGATCAGGTCCGGGGAGAAGGTCCCAGGATCAGCCGAGAACAGGAAGATCAAAGCCGCTTTTCCGTAATTCAGCGCCTCGACGAACTCGACCCAGAGGTGTTCCCTCAACCATCCGGTCTCCGACCTCGAATTGTCGGACATGAGAAAGAGGACCACCTGGGAGGTCCGAAGCCTTGCCAGATTCGGGAAGTTCGTCCCGTCGTCCTCGTATCGCCGCAACCAGCATTCGCACATGATGGTCCGCCTGGCCAGTGTCTCTTGGAGCTGAGTTGCCAGGGGAGAATCGGCTGAGTCGTACGAGAGGTAGATCCTCGAGCTCTTGATGGGTTCGTCCCTGCCCATGAGGACTCGTCGGCTCATGAATGTACGGTGGCTGAAGGGCTGAAGCTGACCTGATGCCACGCACCGGGCCCCGTTCACCTCACTGGAGTCGAGTGGGTCTCGGATGCCCACGAACAAGGCGAGTGAACACCTCCAGATTATCTCCGGCAGCGCAGATCCGAAAGCCGACCGGGGTCGGAGCCTCATGTTGACAGGAAACCCTCCTTCTGTTTATCTGCGTTTGAATCCCGGCTGGGTATCCCAAGCCTGCGGAAGGTTCCTCTAGCACACGTTGGAGGGCCCGTGTCGATTCCCCCGACCGATATCCCGGATCCCGAAAGCGCCCAGGCCGGCGGGCGTGAAGGGCGAGTACCCCTTCCACAACCCTCGACACCGGGCGCCTTTGACGAATTCGGTCGGACCCATCCGGATCCCGGCGCCCGGCTTGAAGCCGCCGTCCAACTGGGTGAGCAGAGGCTGTTCGCCTACCTGGCGGGAAGTGACGACCACCCGGGTGTACGGATGGAGGCCCTTGGACGGCTGGATGACGAGAAGC
Organism: Gemmatimonadota bacterium; assembly: GCA_043820695.1. GTDB lineage: Bacteria > Gemmatimonadota > Gemmatimonadetes > Longimicrobiales > Gaopeijiaceae > JABDNZ01. The sequence goes on from JBDRDQ010000080.1 coordinate 10,551, forward strand.
TTCTGGAGGAGATCGGCAAAGCCTGCTTCCATACACAGGTACGCCGGGCGGCCCTGGAAAAACTCGAGGACGAAGCTCTGCTCATCGAGGTCCTGAAGGAGGAAGAGGACTACCTGATGCGTACCTGGTTGGTGGAACGCATCCGTGAGCCTGAAGCGCTCCTCGACGTCGCGGCGCACGACAAGATCGCCTCTGTCCGGGATGCCGCCGCCGCCCGTCTAGGGGCAGTGTTCGAGACCATCGAGGATGAGGACCTCCGGCGAAAAATCGTGGAGCTCAGTTCGGATTCGCCCTTCGTTCTCGCCGCCGCCAGAACCCCCGGTGGGCTGAAGGTTCGGATTGCCGCCATACAAAAACTCGACCTCAAGGCAGCATCGTCCCTCCCCTTCCTCCTGGACCTGGTCAGAACCGATCCCGACCCGTTCATTCGTGCCGCCGCCCTGGAGAAGCTGGGCACCGCTCCCGAGGTTCAGCTGGACCGTCATGCGGTGGAGTTGGAGAGCCTGGCCCGAAACGATCCCGATCGCCGGGTCCGAGAGAAAGCCGAGGCCGTAGCGCCGGCCCTGGCACGAATTCGAAAGGCCGAGACGCGGGCCGAGAAGATCGAACGCCGGAAGAAGGCAATCCGTACAGGAAACTTGGCCATGGGGTTCTTCCTTACCGGTCTCGCCCTCGGTTGTGCCCCCCTGGCTCTCCTGGCAGTGAGAATGACCTTCCGCAATCTCTCAGAATCTGAGAAGGGCCGGGAGTGGGAGAGGCACGTGAACCACCGTGATCGTTCCCAGAGGAGTCTGGAGAATAGACACCGGCGGTGGAAGAGCCCCGATTGGTACCTCCCCATGGTGACCGCTGCCTACGTGCTGGGGATCTCCTCGTTCCTCCTGGCCGTGGGATTCCGGGATCTTCTTGTCGGCGTGGCGCCATTCTTCGACGAGCGCCGCTGGACCCTCCTGGCTGTCCCCCTGGTGATGTGGGCAACCGCCACGGTTCCGGTGCTAAAAGACACATGGCGCATCACCCGGATGACATCGGGCGCTGACCTTCTGACCATGAAATGCTGCCCGGAGTGCGGTGCAGAGTTCACCACCCATCGAACCGTCACAGAGCGGGGCTGGGACGAGCCAAAGGCAGATGGTGATTTCCCCAGAGAGTGGGAAAGAGGGCACTACATTACGAGATGTGCGGGGTGCGATTGGAAAAAGACCGGCGATTTCTGACGTGGGACCGGCTGGGCGAGACAGCCGCTAGACGGAAGATCATACCCGGGTGGGCCGTGATTACAGCTAACAGGGAAGGAACGTCGTGTCTATCGTGACCGCCAGCTTCTCCCCCGACGGGAACACTCTGGTCACCGGGGACCTCTTCGGGGACCTGCGAAAATGGGAGGGAACCTCCGGCCGCCTCCGGCCGTCCTCCCCGGGGCCGGGTTCACTGGTCGCCTCCCTCGGGTCGCCTGTCGGATGCACGACCTTCTCCGCTGATGGTTCATTGTTTGCGGCAAGCACGGGTCCCGTCGTCGTCCTCATGGACACACGCGACTGGACAAGAATCGGGGCCTGGCCCAACCACCGGAATCCCGTGGACGCCCTCGCCATTTCTCCCGACAACGCCCGGATAGCGGTGGGATCCATGCGCCGGGGGGCAGACTCGCTTCGTCTCTGGCGGCTGGAGGATGGAAACCCGGTGGATGGCTTCTCCGATGACCGCCACGTGGGGGGCGTCTCGTCCGTGTGCTTCTCGCCTGATGGCCGGCTCCTGGTGGCCGGAGGGTTCAAGCTCTCCGGTTACACCGGCCCCATTGTGTATGACGTCGAGACTGGCGAAGGTATCGGCGCGCTCTACTACGACCTGACCCGCTCGCTCGACTGGTCCCCGGAGGGTACCCTGATCGCCACCGGGGACGACGTCGGGTGGGTGAAGCTCTGGAACGCTACAGCACGCTCCCTCCTCTTCCAGGAGGAGGCCCACACGATGAGCGTGGGGGTGGTGCGATTCTCCCCCGATGGCCGGTGGCTTG
>JBDRDQ010000081.1:0-8817 GCA_043820695.1 Gemmatimonadota bacterium
GAACTCGGCGCCATGCGCGTGACCGAGCAGATCGACGCGCTCGAGGCCCTTGCCGTCGACTCGTTCAACTATCTGGTTGTGACCCGCGTCGTCGCGTGCGTGATCGCGCTACCGCTGCTCACCACGCTCATGAATTTCGCAGGGATCCTCGGGACCATCGGTGCGGTGGCGTTCGCTCTCCTCGTCCTCCCCTTGGCTGCATTCCGGACGGGAAGAAAGGTGGGAACACGCACCAAAGGGCGGGCTGCCCAAATCGGGGTGGTTTCTTCTTTGATTGTCCTGGTAGGGGCTGGTGCGCGCCTCCTCGCTCAAAGGGCTGCCGTGTTCGGCACAGCCTCCGCCGTGGACCTTGGTGAGGGCAGTGGAGCCCTCATGGCAACGGCATGGGGCACGGGGTGGATCCTTCAGATTCTGGCCGGCTCCGCGGCGTTGGTGGGGTTCAGACTAGCCCGGGGCCGTCCTCGGATGGGTTGGGGCTTGGCTCTCCTTGGAGCTTTGCTCCTCTCCCTTACCCCCGCACTTTCCGGCCATGCAGTGCCCGCTGACGGATTGGGCTTCCTGCCTGTCCTAACGGATACACTGCACGTCCTTGGGGCAGGAGGGTGGATCGGGAGCCTCTTCGTCCTGCTTCTCTCAAGCGTACGGCTTGGGGGCGACGAAGGTGAGAACCCAATTCGTCTGACTGATCTCGTTCAAGCCTTTTCTCCGACGGCTTTGTCCTTTGCAGGGATTTTGGTGGTGACCGGCGTCTTCGGAGCCTGGACTCATGTCGGGAGTTTCAGTGCCCTGTGGAGCAGTGAATACGGGAGAGTGTTCCTGCTTAAGATCGGAGTCCTCACCCCTGTCTTTGCCACCGGTGGCTACCATGCCCTCCGCGTCCGGCCGGCGTTGGCCGGAGGAAGAGGGGAGGGTCGTTTTCGATGGTCCGCTGGGTTCGAGTTGGCTGTGGCCTCGTTAGTCCTTGTGGTCACCTCCCTTCTTGTGGCTACCCCAACCCCTCTTCACGGAAACGCATTGGCGGCCCCTTCGGGTGAAGTGACCCAAGTGATTCAGGCGTTCCATCGGGCCCGATCGTCCGGTGATTCCTTGGCAGTAAAACAACTCCTGGCAGAAGATGCACGTGTTCTCGAGAGCGGGGATCTGGAGACTCGGGAGGAGTATGTATCCCACCACCTGCCAGCCGACCTGGCGTTCGCCTCTGCGGTCGAGCGAGTCCAGGGCCCGGTAGACGTGGTGGTTCAGGGTGACGTTGCCTGGGCCATCTCAGGTAACCAAACCAGGGGGGTGTTCAGAGAACGCCCTATCAACTCAAAAGGGGCTGAATTCGTGGTGCTCACCCGGGTAGGCAGGGAGTGGCGCATACGGGCAATTCACTGGTCGTCCCGGCAAGGGTCCTAGCTGGACCCTTGGGTCACCCTTTGGCCCCCGGGCCTTTATCCTCCAGGCCCCTGAGGAAACGAGGCTAAGAATGAATCTCTCGAAGCCCACTGCGCTCATCACGGGCGTTGCCATTCTCCTTGGCTGTGACGGAGGACAACCCGATGTCAGGCCGGCAGAAGAGGATGCAACGGCTTCGGCATACACTGATATCACGGTTGTCCAGCTTCAGGAAATGATGGTCGATCGCGACTTTGTCCTTGTGAATGTCCACGTTCCTTTCGAGGGTGACATTCCAGGCACGGATGCGGGTATTCCATTCGACCAGATGAACTCGAATCTGGACCGGCTTCCACAGGCTCTGGATGCCAAGATCGTTCTTTATTGTCGAAGCGGCCGGATGAGCGCCGAGGCGTCTTCCACACTTGCCTCCCTGGGGTACACGAATGTCTTCAACCTCTCGGGAGGGATGCGAGCGTGGAAAGTTGCCGGCCTCGAAATCGAGGGGGTACCACACCTCTGAGTCCGGCCTGTGAGACGACTTCTTTGGAAGGCCATATGCTGCTGGGAAGAGAGGAGACTCCTGTATCGGAAGCGGGCAGGACGGTACGACTTAGCCCTATGGATATACCGATTCTGCGGTTTTCGCATTGACCACTACAGGCGGCAGACGGTTGCAGCTTTAGGCTTGAGGTCAGGTGATACGGTTGTCGACCTGGCCTGCGGGACCGGACTGAACCTCGGGTTGCTTGAAAGGGCGGTGGGCCCAACCGGCACGGTAATCGGGGTGGACCTGACCGATGCCATGTTGGCTGTCGCAAAGCGGCGGATGGAGGAGGCTGGGTGGCAGAACGTTGAGCTCGTTCAAGCTGATTTGTCGGACTATACAGTTCCTGAGGGCGTAGGGGGTATCCTGTCGACGTTGGCTCTGACTCTTGTCCCTGAGTATGAACGGGTGGTGGAGGGGGCATCCCATTCGCTCCGTCCGGGAGGAAGAATGGCAATTTTGGATATGAAACGCCCAGACCAGTGGCCCGAGTGGTTGGTACGCCTCGCAACCTGGCTCAACAAACCCTACGGCGTCAGCCTGGAACTCGCCGACCGGCATCCTTGGGAAGTGGTTTGGGGGTGTATGCGGGAAGTCGAGTACCGCGAGTTCTACTTTGGCGCACTTTACCTCAGCGTTGGGGAGGTTACGTCCCTGGCACAGCGCGATGCACCCAAGGAGGTTCGATGATCAGGAGACTCTGATAGGGGTCCTGCCAGTCGGCCGCTAGAGGGTCCCAATAACCCGCTTGAGCCGGTTCCTCACTTCGATAGCAATCTCCACGTTCCCCTCCTTAAAGATCGTTCCACTTTCCACTGCCTCCTTCCTTCCCGCCGTACGGGCTCAAGTTAGGCCTGCTTGAAAAAAGGCAGGGGCACCTTGGCTGTGTGGGTCCGGAAGTTGGACCACAGGACCAAACGGATCCCTCCACCGAGGTCGAGGTCATGCGTGCCTCATTTGGGCCGGGAAGAAAGTTCGGGCTGGCACCGCTCTGTATTGGTGGTGCGTGCCCTTTCCCGCAAAAGAAACCACCTTCGTCAGGCCCAGGGGGCCGATACGCTCCGGAAGGTACCAGACAACCGCCTGGGCGGCGCCGAGGTCGACATCAGCGTCGACGACGCCTGGGCACGAAAGCAAGGCGTTGCGGACCCGGTTTGCGCAATTGACACATCCTAAGCCCGAGAGGGCCAGGCGGACCGTCGAAGTTGGTCCAAGGTCTCGGACCGTTACTTCCTTCGAGATCGGGATCACGTGGCATTTATGCATCTTTGTCATAGTGCACCTCCATTTTCCTGCGCCCTCGTCCTTGGGAGAGGATCGTCATCGTGAATCGAAATCGTGCCCGAATAAGAATCGCACCGGGCGGGTGAAGTGGTTGTTAATCGGGCATGAAGGCTCATTCATGAGGATGGGCCACTAAATGTTCGTTGTGGCAGCCCGGGAGAGAAGCAGCTCAAGCGAGTGATAGGGCGGTACAGCACTCTCCAGAATCCCCCTGAGGTTCCGCCCTACCGCAAGTGCACGGGATTGGGATTCGCCCTGTCCTCGCGACCAATGATGGTTCCCGGCGGGCGATTTGGAAGGCCTTTGCCCAACGCCACAAGAACCCCAAAAGGCTCCGGTTGTGCTCATTGGCCGCATTCGTGATCGCGGCGACCAGCCCGTATCCGAGATCGGAGGTCATGCTCTTCCCAATGAGCCGAACCCCCGCATCACTCTCGAAAACAAAACGCCGAAGGAATCTGGCGACCTCGAACTCCCTTTTGAACGCGCCGCAGGCAAGGCTGGGGAAGGACTGGAAACTCCCGCTTCCCCTCCAGGCTGCCACTAGAAGATCTGCCGACCGAATGGCGTTTTGGATCCCTTCCCCAGTCAGGGGATCCGCAAACCCCGCCGCGTCTCCCAGCAGGGCATAATCTCTGCCGGCCACCCGGGAGAAATCACCATGCCCTAATTGGGCCGTGCCGATTACCGCACCGGCTCGCTCAAACTCCGAGCAGTTACAGTTTTCTGCGGAGAGGCGGTATTCGTCGACTTCGTGATCCAATTCAGGGCGCCCCCACGTTCCATTCGGGACTCCAATGCCCACGGATCGGTGGTCCGGACGAGGGAAGTCCCAAAGGTAGCCTGCCAAACCAGAATAGAAGCGCAGGATGGCCGTATCCGGGCTGGGACCAGCTTCCATCGGGTAGGCGACCCGAGTCGGTGCAAGCTCTACGCGATGGGTGGGCGCAGCCACCCTCCGAACCAGGCTGGCCGCCCCATCGGCACCCACGACGAGGGGTGTGACGATCGCACCTTCATCAGTCTCCAGGCGCCACCCACCATGGATCCGGTGCGCGGACCGGACTTTCGCCTTCCTATGGTCCGCGCCCGCGGCTACGGCCCGAGCCAGTTGCCACCGAGACATCGTACGCCGAGACAAGATCCACATAGGGCGGTCCAAGGGGACGTCAAAGCCCTCCGCTTGTCCCGTCTCGATACGCACCTTGGTTATGGCTCTAGCCTCGGGCTTGAGCTCTTCCAACTCGGGTATCTCATCAAAGGCCGACGGCGTGAGTCCGCCACCGCATGGCTTCTCCCAGGGAGCTTTCGGATCAAGCATGACCACTCGGGCACCCAGGATCGCTAGAAGTTCCCCTGCCCTTGCCCCGGCCGGGCCAGCCCCCACGATTCCCACGTCGGCGAATCTTCTCATGTGCTCCGCCTCTCTCTCCAGGGCCTCAGGATCACGTGGCGAAATCCTGGGGCCAAATCTGGCCGGCAGGAGGTGAACTGGAGGTGAACGGTGGGTTAATGCTCCGTCATGGGGATCCCTCAGCGCTCCTGATCGAGAAGTCACATCGGGATGAGGCTCAGAGACATGCTGGTAGGGGGGTGTTCGGGACGCAGAGTTCAGATGGCCCCTTTCCGAGGATGGTCTTTCAGGCCTTTGGCACCGGGGCAGGCCGCCCGGTCACCTTGTTTGTCTGCGTCCAAGGGGCAACTTCCGCACCGCTCTTCCCCTGCACCGCGACCGCCACATCCGCGGGACCGCTCAGCAGGTCCCAGGAGGGCAAAGAGGGCGAAGAAGAGAACGAATACTGCGATGGCAATCGCTGCTGTCACATCACACTCCGGTCAGAAGGCCGGCGAATCCCATGAATGTCAGGGAGAGAATTCCGGCAATGAGGAAAACCATGGCTGAGCCTCGAGCCACTTGAGGAATATCCGCCAGGTTCAGCTCCTGCCGAATAGAGGCCATGAGCACCAGAGCCAAGGTGAGTCCCGCCCCTGCTCCCAACGCGTAGGAAATACCTTCCAAAAAACCATATCCCCGGTTGGTCTGGAAAATGGCCATGTATAGAATTGCGCAGTTCGTGGTTATGAGCGGAAGGAACTGCCCAAGCTCCCGGTAAAGGATTGGACTCACTTTACGGATCGCCATCTCTACGATCTGCACCACGGAGGCAATCACGACTATAAAAGCGATCAGGCGTAAGTAAGGAGCCCAGGGAAGAACGAAGGTATTCAAGCTCCAGGTCACGATGGACGTCACCAAAAGGACGAACACGTCAGCCCCTCCCATTCGAAGGGCGGTTGACATTCGTTCCGACACTCCAAGGAAGGGGCACAAACCCAAGAAGTAGTAGAAGGTGAAGTTGTTCACGAGGGCCGCAGAAAGGAAGAGCCAAAGGAGGTCGAGGTTCATTCAACCCTCCCTGCCACCCGCCTAGCCCCATGCACCCTTTGTCGTAGGGCTGGGCCTCGAATCCCCGTCCGCCGAAGGGCCCAAGCGTTCAACCCCAGCAAGATGAAAGCGATGGTGAAGAACCCTCCGGGGGGAAGCCCCATCACAATCCAAGGCTCGAACGAGGCGGGGAGCACCTGCCGGCCAGAGAGTGCACCAGCGCCGAGAAGCTCCCGCACGCCTCCCATGAGCACCAGTGCGATCAGGAAGCCGAGACTGGTCCCAAGGGCATCCAGAACCGACCTGCCAACGTTGTTCTTGGACGAGAAAGCCTCGTGGCGACCCAGGATCATGCAGTTCACCACGATCAGGTAGATGAACGCCCCTAATGATTGACTCACAGCAGGAAGGGTCACCTGCATGAAAAGGTCTGCCACCGTCACGAAGGTGGCCACAATCAGTACGTAGGTTGAGATTCGGACGGCGTGGGGAATCGCATGGCGCAAGAGTGATATGAAGATGCTGGAGCCAACGAGGACAAACGCGGTCGCTAAGGCCATTGCCAACCCGTTAATGACGGAGTTGGTGACGGCCAAAGCGGGGCAGAGTCCCATCAGGTGGACGAAAACAGGGTTCTCTTTCCAGATACCCCGTGTCGCGACCTCTCCCAGGGACTGCTTTCGAGGCTGGCGGTTTAGTGTGAAGGGGGCCGTGCCCGAATGGGAATGCATCGGTGCCTCCGGTACCGAAGAGTGCGTACCGGAACCTCCGTACGGTCCGGTGGACGCTCGGTGAATCTAGGTCCGCCCCTCCAAGGGCGGGATCTTCAAGACCCGGTGGTTGACTCCTGCAGCACTCGCATCAGTCTGGCGAACTCTTCCTCGGGGATCTCGCCCTCAGCGAACCTCTTTCGGAGAGCCTCCGATGCTGTTTCCTGGCGTTCCGCTCGTCGGTGAGTCTCTGACCGATCCGCAAACGCACGCCAGAGCGCCCAAAGGAGACCAGCGATGGTCAGTACCCAGATGGACCACCAGACCCAGTGCATGCCCATGAACATCCCTCCGTCATGCCAGGAGTTGGACATCTGCAGATTGGCGAAGAGCACGGCAGTCATGATCCCTCCCTCATAGCAACGCAACGCGGTCGTGGTCTCCGGTGCGCACATTCACCACGTCTGTAACTTCAGACACGATGATTACGCCGTCGCCCCGGTGCCCGGTTTGCGCGCAGACGCGGATAACTTCCACGAGTTCCTCCATCCGGGCTGCTAGGCAGAGGAATTCAACCTTCGTCTTTTCGGTGAATGCTTCGCCCTCGTCCATGGAAACCCGGAAGTCCTCGGGATCCACGCCCGCGCCCAAGGCATGAACCCGGGATACGTAGAACCGAGTTACCTTCGCCTTTTTGAGTGCCTGGACCAGCCTCGACAGGCATTCGGTACGGACAATGGCCCTTACCTCTTTCATCTCGGTCATACCATCCCTCCTCGCTTCCGAAGACCCCCGCCGCCTTTTCGACGGTTCTCAAGCCCTAAGGTTATCAGGTTATCGGGCGCCCTCGCGGCGATCCGACAAAGGCACCCCATGTACCAAGGGTACTCACCTGGGGATGAATTGACGGTGAAGTGTCCATGAAGGGGTGCTCATGGAGAAGTCGCGACTCGTGGACCTCCGAGGCGGCCTTTCATACCAACGGCCAGTCCCGGACATCCTTCAGCGCCTCCTGCAACCGTTCGTGGACCTGCCCAACGGTCTCCTGCCCCACGCCGAACTGTTCCATCCGTCGGGCGAGCCTCGGGACGATCCTTTCCACTTCGGCGATGGCCTCGGAGTCGTTCATTCCCGCCCCTCGGAGGGTCACTAGGATCCGCCAGACCTCCTGCTTCAGGATGGCCCTCCGCACCCAATTCCAATCGTCTTCCCGGTCGTTCCAGAGGGCACAGAGCAAGTCCTCGGCTAGCCTTTGGTGCGCGCTCCCTGGAGCTCCCTTCTTCAGTTCGGCACCCAACCAGTTTCTTAGCTCCCACTTGGCCCGAGTCCTGGTAGCCAGGGAGGGCGCTGTTTCTTCTTCCCAGAGAGAATTCAATGCCATGGGTGAACCTCCATGCGTGAGAGGTATTCGGACCACGATTTCGCGAATACTGCCACGGCGTGCATGTCCCGATCGTGAACCAGACATGACGGTTTCTTCACCATCGACTGCCCCTCCCTGCTGATCGGACCCAAAGGGGGCTCCTTGGAGGCAAGCTGAATGAGGGCTCGTTCATGAAGCGTCTTTCATTCGCATTCGCACTTCACATTCGTTTCAGGCTGGGCCCCCAAAGTCCGGGAGCAACCGACGAGCATCCGGCGAGCAACGGACCGGAGTTCAGCTTCCCTCTATCGCACCCTGGAGGAAGCGAATGGATGCCTGCAAGAGACGGTCTTGGAGCCTCTTCCCCGTTGTTTTACTCCTTCTCCTGTGTGGTCGCAGAGGTTTCTGGAACTGTTGGAGCAGGGGGAATCGGAAGAGGCTATCCTCGCAGGGTTCGCCACCGAGTTCGGGCCGTCCGTCCGGATGGTGCCTCCACTGGAGGGCTTCAGTTGGGTCGGGTATTTCCTGCCCTGGGTGGCGATCTTGGCTATGACCGCGATCGTGGGAACGATCCTCCGGAGATGGGTCCCGCAAACCGACATGATTCGTGTCCGGAATGAGCTGAGCCCGGAAGAGTGGGAGCGGATTCGAATGGAACTCGACCGGATGGTGGAAGAGGAAGGGGAATTCGAGTTCTGAGCGGGAAGCTGCCCATCCTGGCCTGCCCATGAACCCAACCATCCGGCTGCGTATTTCCCGCACCCACCGCCTCCTGGGTTTATTAGCCACGGTGTGACTTCTTGGGTGGTTGGAGGCTGGCGTACCTCTAAACCATGATGAATTCTTCATGGACTTTTCACGACCATTTCAGCCTCTTGGACCCAGCTTGGTAGTGAGATGGAGGTTTTCGGCCAAGGAGGAGGCGCTGTGAATAGGGCAGAAAAAAGGCGGATGGAGAGAGGCGACGGGGAGAACGTTCCAGCGGAGCGTCCAGTCCGGGCCGGCGCCGTAATCCCCTGGGTTGCCGTCGGTGTTCTTTCACTGGTGTTGGTCGGGATCGGGATGGGGCTCGGCCCGGGAGGAAGGATCCACCATCCAGATCCCCGACCGGGCATCACTGGCGGAACCGTTGTGTCGGCCGCCCGTTATG
>JBDRDQ010000082.1:0-3404 GCA_043820695.1 Gemmatimonadota bacterium
CGGTCGTGATCATCGGTCTTTCCATTGCCTTTAGGGTCGGCTGACCCTGCGGGTCAAGGGTGTCAGGACCCTCAAATACATCAACGGAATCTTCCACGGCAGGAAGCAGCTTTTGATGGAAGAGGCCGTTGCCTCCCACAAGGTTCTGGGTGAGGCAGGAAAGGAGGATCACCGCCGAAAAGGCGATAATGCCTCCGACCAATGAGGTCCGCTGTGTCATGAGTCCCCCTTTCCTAGAGTACTCGTGCCTTCCGGAGTCACGATACTTCCGAGGTATCAGAGAGGTCTCAGACGAGGAACGAATTGGAGCGGGGAAATCAGAGGAGAATCAGAGGGAGGGGTGGAACAACGCTAATGCCGCCGGGCTTCCACCTCCCACCACCCGAGAACCTCGTCGCCACTTACTTGCCAGAGGCGAACCTGGAGGTTGACGGACACGCAAACGTGGTTGGGGACAACCCGGACCAGATCCCCCGGGCGGGGCCGCCACGACCCGTCCCCCAGTTCGATGATGGCGTGCTCCTCGGAAAGGGCCGTGACCCTAAGGTCGGGTTGATCCAGGAGGCAGCCGTACCCCGCAGCGATCTCGGGGTCCGAGAAGACCGCCCGAATCTCTTCCTTGGCCAGGGCCTTGGAACCCGCGTCCACCACCACCTGGCCCGGCACCGAGGTGCTCACCACCGTCGCTAGGACACTATAGGCGCAGTCCGTCCAGGCACATGCCTCCAGTAGGGCCGTGGTCCGATCGTTGAAGATGCCCGTCCCGGGCCGGACCTCCGTCACCCCGGCTACTTCATGGGAACGGGGAAAAGTGGGGGTAGATCCACCGCTCACCACCTCGGGAGCCAACCCCTGCCTCCCGATTTAGGGACCGTTCCCGGTCCGGGTCGGGAAGCCTGACTGGAATCGAACCATCGTTGATGGTGTCGGGCCCCGCCTGCAGCCGTGGAACCCCTGTTCTACGCCACTCAGCATATGCCTCTGGGCCGTTGCTTGCTGGCACTGGCACTGGTCCTGGGCTGGGGCGGGCGGATTTGAGAAGGCGAAGCCGGATACGTCATCAAGACCGTGGACTTTCCCGATCCGGCAGATTACACATCACCACCTTGGAGGCGGTGTGAACCCGGATCGGCCCGGCCCCCTCCTGTCGAACGAAGCTCCCGTCCCTTCGGACTGGCTGGGAGGCGTTCGCCTTCCGACCACATCCATAGAGGTCTACATCCATGAAAAGCGTCCTCGCGGCGTTCCTGTTGGCCTGTGCCCTGTCGGTCTCAGCGTTCCGTGGGGCGGAAGGTCCCACCCGGGATTTCCTGGCCGTCCTCGGCATCGACAAGGCCTCCGCAGAAGCCAACGTGTTCAGCAGCTTCTGGAGCGATTACGCCAGCCATCCGACGGGGGATCTCGTCCGGGCCGTGGTCCTGGGCGACCGGCCGGCCATGGTCCGGGAGGTCGTTCAGTTCGCCCGGGAATACACCGCGTCACCCGAGTTCTTGGAGCGCTACGCCGCTGCCCGGCAGGAACTCCGGCCAAAACTTTCGGAGGGCCCCAAATCGGGGGAGGAGATGGTCAACGCCATGAAGGCCGATATGCAAAAGCAGATCGCCGAGATTCAAGCCCAGGCGGACCAATCGCCGCCGGACCTCAAGGAGATGCTCCTGGAAAACGTTGCGATGCTCAGGGAGCAGCTGGTGGCGCTGGATGACCCTGACAACCCCTACCTGGACCCCGAATTCGAGGTTGGGCTTGCCGCGGGGGCTGCGGCTGAGCAGGCGGATTACGACGAGAAGGTGGCCGAGTGGGAGAGTCTCTATCCCGAAAATGCGAAGGTGCGCATCGCCCAACGCCTGGAGGAGGTACTGGCCCTGTGCTCGGGCGTGGACTTCTCGGCGAAGCTGATCGACGACGATTACGGGAAAAAACTCTTCGCGAGCACAGCGTACGAGATGAAGTCAGGGGAGTGGAAAGCCTGCTACCGAGCCGGCCCGGAAGCGGTGGAGGCGGCCAGGGCGGCGTTGGGAGAGTGGCTGGCGGAGATTCGCTGAGCCCGGCCGGGCCCGAGAGGATCGTGGGTTAAGCAGGAGGGAGGTGGGATGGGGCGAAAAGCGCGCCGCGAAAACGAACCTTCAGGGCAACCCCATCCCGGGGCGGCAGCGCCAGAGGCGCCTTCTTCAGCAGGACTTTCACCACGGCCAGCTTCGGTCCCGCGTCGTCGTGGATCGCCCTCCGGAGCTCGGTCACCTCTTCCATTCTCCTGATCACGGAGGTTCGGGGGAAGCCGCAGGCCGAAGCCACGGCGGCCAGATCCACGCCGTGGGCCGTATGGCTCTCCTGCATTCCCGTCTCGCCGTACCTGCCGTTGTCCAGGACCACGATGGTGAGGCTCCGGGGCCGCTGCACCGCGATGGTAGCCAGAGAGCCCATTCCCATGAGAAGCTCCCCGTCGCCCGTGACGACCAGAACCCTCCGGTCCGGCAGAGCCAGGGCCAGCCCCAACCCCGTCATGGCCGCCTGCCCCATGCCTCCCCAGAGGGGGAAGGTGAGGGGATGGTCTCCGGCTGCCGTGCAGTCCCAGGCCGTTGAGCCCAGGCCGGCCACTACCAGAAGGTCTCCCCGGCCTTCCAGGAGGGCTGCCACCACGGCTCGTCTTTCCAGCGCCGGACTTTTCTCGGGTCCTCGCTCCGCCCTCATCGGTCCCTCTGCTCCTGAAAGCTCTTGATGCCGATGACGGTCTGGGAGATCAAAACGGCGACGGCGGCGTCCCCTTCGTACGCCTCGGCGAGGGCCGCCCGGACCACCATTGCCACCTCACTGGCCTCCTCCGCCCGGCGGACCCGAACCCCCATAGCCTCCAGGACCTTCGGAGTTGCAGTGCCCATGGGCACTTGCCAGGGGTTGAACTCCCCGTCCTCGCCCCTCATGGTCACGATCATCAGGAAGGGGAGGCGACACTCCCTTACCGTGCCCAGCACGTTGACCATGTTGCCCACTCCGCTGGATTGGAGCAGGAGCACACTCCCCTTCCCGCCGAGCCAGGCCCCCAACGCGAGCCCGACTCCCTCCTCCTCCGTGGTGAGGGGAACCGCCCGCATGGACCCGTCAGCATGGCAGAGCTCGATAAGGCGCTTGAGACCCGCGTCGGGAACGTAGGCCACCATGGTGATGACGGCCTCGGAGAGGACCCGGTGGACTTCCAGGGGCCAGTCGTGAGCGGTGGGTGAAGGAGTGATGGTGTTGTCCAGGGTCAACGTGGATGGCTCCGCCGGGGAGCGGGGGACAGGTAGGGGCCGGAGGGAGTGGTGTCAATGGGCCGGGGGATCCAGCGTTCGAACGGGGCCCGAGAACGGACGGACTATTCGGTTCCCGGCCGGAGTCGCGCACCCTTGTGTGTGACCTTGCGATCGTGC
>JBDRDQ010000083.1:0-7897 GCA_043820695.1 Gemmatimonadota bacterium
AGACCCGGGGGAGCATGAGGATCGGGCGGGAGTGGAACCGGTTAGGGTCCGAGAGCTCCTGGGCCGACTCCAGGCTTGGAGGAGGGACGTCGGTGCGAACATGCCGCGGGAGGATCCGAAAGACCAAGAGGAGGGGACGCCGTGACAGACCGAAGGAACTTCGTACGAGTCATGGGAATGGGGGCCGCCGCTCTGAGCGTCGGATCCCTGCGTGCCTGTGCGACGGGGCCACGCCGCCCACCCAATGTCGTTTTCATCATGGCCGACGACCTGGGGTACGGAGAGGTCGGAGCTTATGGCCAGGAGAAGATCCGCACCCCGTCCATCGACCGGATCGCACGGGAGGGGATCCTGTTCACGCAGCACTACTCCGGAAGCCCTGTGTGTGCGCCCTCCCGATGCGTTCTCCTCACGGGGCTCCATACGGGGCACGCCTACATTCGCGACAACGACGAAATGGACGAGCGGGGGGACGTTTGGCATGACCCGGATCTGGAAGGCCAGCGACCCCTCCTGGAGGGGACCTACACGCTGGGCACTCTCTTTCAGCAAGCCGGCTATGTGACCGGGGCAATAGGGAAGTGGGGCCTTGGTGGCCCCGGGAGTTCGGGGGCGCCCAATCAACAGGGTTTCGACCACTGGTACGGATACCTTTGCCAGCGCATCGCTCACAACTACTACCCCACTCACCTGTGGAGGAATGGGGAGAAGGATGTCCTGGAGGGTAACGAATACTTCTACCCGCATCAGCGGCTAGCCGAGGACGCCGACCCGGCAGATCCGGCGGTCTATGAGCCGTACTCCGGAGGCGACTACTCCATGGATCTCATGGCGGAGGAAGCTCGGGGGTTCATTCGGGACCACGCGGAAGAGCCTTTCTTCCTCTACCTCCCCTTCCCGGTCCCACACGCGGCCCTTCAGGTACCCGAGGATTCGGTGGCCCAGTACGCCGACGCCTTTCCGGAGACGCCCTACCGGGGGGAGCGGAGCTACCTCCCCCATCCGAAACCGAGAGCTGCGTATGCGGCCATGGTTACCCGGATGGACCGGGAGATTGGATCGATCCTGGACCTCCTGGACGAGCTGAACCTGTCAGGGGACACCCTGGTTCTCTTCACTTCCGACAACGGGCCGACTTTCAACGGTGGAACAGACTCGGAGTTTTTTGAAAGCGCCGCAGGCCTCCGGGGTCTGAAGACCCAGCTGTACGAAGGCGGCATTCGGGTTCCCCTGGTGGCCCGGTGGCCCGGGAGAATCCCGGCCGGCTCGGTCTCTGATCTTCCCTCGGCGTTCTGGGACTTCCTACCGACCTTCGCCGAACTCATAGGGCAAACCCTTCCCGGTTCCACGGATGGCGTCTCGATTCTGCCGGCGCTGGAAGGGCGGCCCGAAGGCCAGCAGGATCGGGAATACCTTTATTGGGAGTTCCAGGGGCGGCAAGCCGTGCGCCTGGGGAGCTGGAAGGCTTACCGCCGGGCCTCGGACGGCGACTTCGAACTCTACGACCTTGGGGGGGATCGGGGAGAAACTTCCAATGTGGCTTCGGAGTATCCGGAGGTGGTGTCGCGCGTCTCCCAGATCATGAGGGAGGCCCGGACCGAGTCCGAGTTCTTCCCCCTCGTTCGCGGATAAGAACCCGAGATATGTCTGTCCAGGCGAATTGCCCCTCAAGGGGAGTTGTGGCGTTCTGCATGGCCCTGGTCCTACCGGTTTTCGCGTGCTCCAGCTCGACGGCTCCGGCTGACGCGCCGGAGGGCCATACGGTCAACAAGAGCGGTGTGGCGCACGCGCCAGGGCTGAACGATCCGTTGGCCAACTGTGCTACCTGCCACGGGGTGGATCTCCGGGGTGGGAGCAGCGGCCAGCCGTCCTGTTTCAAGTGTCACGGGCAGAAGTGGTGATTTTGCGCCTCCAAACCGGGAAGAACGCGAAATGAGAAGCTCGACCGTGTGGGCCTTCCGTTGTCTCCTCCTCTTCCCCGCGGTTCTCCTTTTCTCCAACCCCGTGGGTGCCCAAGTAGGACAACTTGGGTTTGAGGCCTTTGCATGCGATGGGTGCTTCTGGTTCAAGGGGAATACCCATGCCCATACCACCGAGAGCGACGGCGATTCCTCCCCGGAATACGTGGCCCAGTGGTACAAGGACCACGGATACGATTTTCTGATCCTCTCGGACCACAACACTCTCACAGATCCCGGGACGCTGGCTCACCTTGTCGATGACGGGTTTCTCCTGATCCCGGGTGAAGAGGTGACCTCCTTCTTCGAGGACAGGGCGGTCCATGTGAACGGCCTGAATCTGCAAGAGTTCGTGGCGCCCCGGCAGGATTCGACCCTGATTGGGACCATTCAGGCCAACGTCGATGCGGTGAGGGAGAAGGCCGGCGTGCCCCACATCAACCACCCCAATTATGGCTGGTCCATGGGGCCGGATGATCTTGCTTCGGTGGGGGGCTACCGCCTCCTGGAGATCTTCAACGGGCACCCCGCGGTCCATAACCATGGTGGGGGCGGGTTCCCGTCAATGGAGGAGGTCTGGGACATTCTCCTCACCAGGGGAAAACGGGTGTATGGGATCGCCGTGGACGATGCCCATCACTTCCAGGGGGAGTTCTCCCCGACCAGGATCAATCCGGGCCGGGGATGGGTTGTGGTGAAGGCGCCGGATCGATCCGCCGCCTCTCTAATGGAGGCCTTGGAGGAAGGGCGTTTCTATTCCTCCACGGGTGTTGATTTGGAGGATGTGGTGGTGGAGGGCACTCGCCTGGAAGTCCACATCCGCCCAAAGGGGAACTTCAAGTATACCACCACTTTTTTTGGCCCCGGTGGGCGGGTTTTGGGCATCGGCTTCGGGACCGTCGCCGTGTTCGACCTCACAGGCTCCGAGAGCTACGTTCGGGCCCGGGTTGAAGACTCGGGTGGGGCGATAGCCTGGGTCCAGCCTGTTTTCGTAAGGGCGCGTTAGGAGACAGCCGCGTCGCCGGACTACGCGTCGGCGGACTACCGCCCGGCGATCTCCCCGACGCCTTCCACGACCCGATCCACTTCCTCCTCCGTCGTGTAGATGCTGATTCCGGCCCTCACCGTGCCATGTGGCCGTAACCCCAGGCGGTCCACCACCGTGGATGCGTAGAAATCTCCATGGGAGAGGAAGGCGCCGGCTTCGTCGGCCAGCTTGGACGATACCCCCCGGGATGGGATCCCATCCACGGTGAAGGATAGAGTGGGGGCCCGGTGGTCCCCGGGTGGGGGGCCATAGAGCCGGACACCCGGAATCGCCTTCAGTCCGTGCCACAGTCGCTCCAAGAGCGCCCCCTCCCGGGTGGAGAGCCCGGAGAAGACGGCATCCAGCTGTTCCTTCCGGGCTCCGGGCTCCGGACCTGCGAGACCTGCGAGGAAGTCCACGACCGCCGTGGTTCCGGCCATCCCCTCCGCGTTTACGGTTCCGGACTCGAACCTCTCCGGCCCGGCATCCGGCGCCGGCGCCAATTTCGGGATGTCCATTCCCTCGAGAAGATCACCGCGGATCCAGAGAACGCCCATATGTGGGCCATAGAACTTGTAGGGAGAGCAAGCCAGGAAATCGCATCCGAAGTCCTGGACCCGGATTCGCCGGTGGGGTGCAAAGTGGACGGCGTCCACGAAGACCTTGGCTCCGACCCCTTTCGCCATCCGGGCCAGCGGCGCCACGTCGGTGAGGGTTCCTAGAATGTTGGATGCAGCGCCGAGCGCCACGAGGCGGGTTCTGGGGGTCAGGAGTTCCGGGAACCGATCCAGGTCCAGGGCTCCGGTCTCGGGTATCATGGGTAGCGTTCTGACCCGGACGCCTCGTTCCGTCTCCAGAGCCTTCCACGGATCCACATTGGCGTGGTGTTCCAGCTCCGTCACTACGACCTCGTCCCCAGCTTCCATCTCCCGGCCCAGCGCCCGGGAGAGGTGGTAGGTGAGGGTGGTCATGTTGGCTCCGAAAACGATCTCTTCCGCCTTGGCGCAGAGGAAGTCCGCCATGGCCTCCCGGGCCTGGTACCGAACCCGATCGGTCTCGGCACTGGTTGGAAAAGCCCAATGGGCGTTGGCGTTCCGATGGAAAAGGTAGTCGGCCATGGCGATGGGGACGGGGCTGGGCACCTGGGTTCCCCCGGGGCCGTCGAAGTAGGCTACCCTGTGATCGCCATGCGTGCGTTGAAGGGCCGGGAAGTGGGACCGGATATGTTCTGTGGTGGCCAGGGCCATGGATGCCTCAGGGTTGATGACGAAGGCTGAAGTGGACATTCTACTGGCCATGGATAAGACAGAGCAAAGCCCGACAAGGGCCTGGGTGTCCGGAATCCTCTGGGTCTTGGCGGTGGCCATCATGTTTGCCGCCGCGGACTATCAGGAGCGAACCGGGCCGACGAAGGAGTTCAAGGGGTCCTATACCTTCGCAGGGGAGGACCATGACTTCGAACTCGTCCGGAGCGGGAACACCGATGCCGACGCTCCGGTGACCACTCCGGACCCGGGGGGCGGGCTGACCGGCCAAGTGCTCTTCAAACGGTATCCCACCGACGACCCCTTCGCACCTATCCCCATGGAGTCGGTAGCTGGAGAGCTCCAGGCCCTCCTCCCGGCCCAACTGGCCGCGGGGAAGCTGGAATACTACGTGGTGCTGGAGTCGGTCGAAGGCTCCATTCGGATTCCGGAAGAAGGCACCCTCATCATCCGCTTCAAAGACCCCGTTCCCCTCGGGATCCTGGTGCCCCACATCATCTTCATGTTCATTGCCCTGCTGGTGGGGGTCCGAACAGCCGTGGGGGCGGCGTTTTATCCTGTGGGTCTTCGGAAACTGGTTTGGACGACGCTGGGCCTGATGACGGTAGGGGGGATGATCCTGGGCCCCATCGTCCAGAAGTATGCTTTCGGAGCCTTCTGGACCGGTTGGCCCTTCGGCTATGACCTCACCGACAACAAAACCCTCATCATGTGGATCGTCTGGGTGGGGGTAGCCGTGGTCCTGGCCAAGCGCACCTCCCCCAAAGATTGGCTGGCCCGGGGGGCCATTCTCCTGGCGGCCGTGGTGATGATGGCCGTCTATCTCATTCCCCACAGCCTTCGGGGGAGCGAGCTGGACTACAGCCACCTGGATTAGGTATCGGCGGCGGTGTCGGCGGGGGTGTCAGCGGGGGTGTCGGCTGAGGTGTCGGTGGGGGTGGCCACGTTGAACGAAGGGATGATATGACCTCCTGCGGCTGTGGAAGGGGCCTGGCATGCGGACCCGGCGGGAGGGTGGGGATGATTCTACCCCTCGCTTTTGTGCTCCTGGTCTCATCGGTCGCCGCGATCGGTCGCTGGACGGGGGGTGAACCTTCGGGGAGGATCGGGTCAACGATGATCCCGTCGGAAACGGCCGGGCCCAGCTCTTCACATGGATGGCTGTAGACCCCATGGACGGTTCCCTGAACGTGGTCTTTCTGGACCGGCGGGTCACCGAGGGAAACGCCCAGACAGTGACGCTGGCCCGCAGCACCGATGGGGGTAGGTCCTTCCAGAACACCCCCATTGATCAGGACCCCTTCATCTGCCCCGAGTCGGTCTTCTTTGGAGACTATCTGGCGATTGCGGCTTTTGGTGGCCGGGTAGTGGCGGCGTGGCCCCATTGTCTCGAAAGCGGAGAGTTGGCTCTTTCGGCGGCCCTCTTCAGCTTCCAACCTGGTAGAGAGCCGAGACGGCTCCTGCGGCGTCCCGAATAATGGCGTAGGCCGAGCCCGGACCCATCCCCTTGAGACCGAGCAAGACCTCTCCCCCCCTTTCACGATAGGCCGCCAGGCTCTCCTCCAAGTCCTCCTCCACCTTTCCCGATCTCCTCATCCTCCCTACGATCGTCGCTGTGATTTGGCCCCCGCCACGAGTTGGACCTGTCTTGAAATGGCCCTGCCTTCAGTCGGGCCAAGGAGAACTGGAGGGACCTCAGTGAGCGAATCCGAACCGCGGCAAACTGATCCTCAGGGAGACGCTGGGCTCCACCGTGCGCTCGGTCCCTTCGACGCCACCATGGTGGTCGTTGGGGGCATCATCGGTGCGGGGATCTTCATCAACCCTTACATCGTAGCCCAGAGACTGGATTCGCCGGGCTGGGTGCTGTCCGCTTGGGTGGTGGGGGGGCTTATCGCCATGGCCGGGGCGCTGACCTTCGCCGAACTGGGTGTGGTTCACCCCAAAGCCGGCGGCCATTACGCCTATCTCAGAGAGGCCTTTCACCCCCTGTTGGGGTTCCTTTACGGGTGGGCCCTCCTCTTCATGATCGAGACCGGGGCCATCGCCGCGGTTTCCATTACCTTCGCGGAGTACACCCTCAGGCTTCTGGGGCGGGAGGGAGTGGATGCCATTCCCCTGGCGGTTGCCGCCATCGTCGTGGTGGGGGGGATCAATGTTCTCGGGATCAAACCGGGAAGCAGGGTCCTGAACGTCCTGGTGGTTCTGAAGGTGCTGGCGTTGGCGCTTCTCATCGGGTTCGGTCTGCTGATTCCCGTGGGCCCGGAGGTGGGAGGAGCCGGAGGGGCCGGAGGACCGCTGGACGCTGTCGTGGATGGCGCACTTCAGGCGTCGTCCGGGGATGGAGGCTTCCGGCTTGGCATCTTCGCCATGGGGGCGGCTCTCCTTCCGGTGATGTTCTCCTTTGGCGGCTGGCAGAACGCCAACTATGTAGCGGAAGAGATCAAGGATCCTCGGAGGAACCTTCCCCGGAGCTTGATCATGGGGACGGCCCTGGTGGTCCTCGTCTACGTACTGGTGAACTGGGTCTACCTCCGCACGCTCGGGCATGGGGGTCTTGCCGGCACCCTCACCCCGGCCGCCGACACGGCCCGTGTCCTGATGGGCCCCATGGGAGACCGCTTCCTGGCCCTGACCATCTCAGTGTCCACCTTAGGGTTCTTGAACCTCACCATGCTGGCACCCACCCGCGTCTATTACGCCATGGCGCGGGACGGCGTGTTTCTTTCCAGCGTTTCCCGATTGCACCCACGGTTCCGGTCGCCGACCCGAGCCATCTTCCTCCAGACTGGGCTGGCGTTGGTCCTGCTGTTCTGGAAGAACTATGCCCAGCTAGTGGACTATGTGGTCTTCGCCGATTGGATATTTTTCGGATTGGCGGGCGCCAGCCTCTTTGCCTTCCGGCGCCGAATGCCGCTGGAAGGCCGGCCGGCGGGTATGTTCCGAACCCCGGGTTACCCTGTGATCCCCGGACTATTCACCGCCGTGGCTCTTTACATCGTGTTGAGCAGCTTCTGGACCGATCCCAAGGGGTCGGTGTTTGGAGTTCTCCTTCTCGCCACCGGGATACCGGCGTTTTTCTTCTGGAACAGACGATATGGGAGTGACGCGACCAATGGTTGATGCCTGGAGTCCTTACGTAGCCTGGATGAAACGTGCTCCTGAGGTCACCTACGACCTCATGGGAAGCAACCTGCTTCATTGCAGGGTCGATGACCTTCCCCAGGCCCGGGAGCGGTTGGAGTTGGACGCGTTTCATGAGGAGGGATATGAGCCGCTTTTGGAGGCCATCGCCGGGCGTTTCCAGGTGACCGTGGACCAGGTGTCGCTGGCCACGGGAGCCTCGGGGGCGAACTTCCTGGCTTGCGGGGCCCTTCTGCGGCCGGGTGATGAGGTTCTGGTGGAGCGCCCGGTCTATGATCCCTTGCTGGGAATCCCCCGGTTCCTCGGTGCCAGCATTCGCCGGTTCGACCGGGTCTTCGAGGACGGGTTCCAGGTAGATCCGGAGCGAGTGGCCGCGGCCGTCACTTCCAAGACCCGCCTGATCATGATCACGAACCTCCATAACCCCACAGGCGCGCGCACCACAGCCGATCGGTTGGCGGCCGTGGGCGAGGTGGCGGAGAGGGTGGGGGCCATGGTCTTGG
>JBDRDQ010000084.1:0-2139 GCA_043820695.1 Gemmatimonadota bacterium
AGTCGTTGCGACCAACTCCTCGGAGGACTTCCACCTCCAAGCCATCGCCCATGCCGGGCACACCACCCAAAGGCAAGTCGCCCGAGGACGACCGGCCCTCGTTCGCCATTGCGATCGAGGAGAAGAAGACCTTCGTCTGGATTGAACATCACCGGGATCTGGTTGAGTTGGCTGGCCAAATGCCCCAAACGCGACTGATCGACGTGTGCGACCGCGAAGCAGACTTCTTCGAGATGTTCGACGAGCAACGCCAAAACCCCCGGGTCGATCTGCTGGTGCGTGCCAAGTATGACCGCAACATCACTGCGGAACCCTTCAAGCTGTTCGCAGCCGTTCGTCACGAGCCCTTTCAGAGCCGCGTTCGGGTTCACATCCCGCGCCAGAGTGCTCGGCCGAAGCGAAGCAAACAAAAGGCTCGGCCAAAGAGGCCCGGGCGCACGGCAGATATGGCGGTACGCCATATGCGGATTCAGCTTCTTCCAGCACACTACCACGCCGACAAGGAGCCCCTGGATATCTCGGTGATTCATGCCCTGGAAGAAAACCCTCCGCCGGGCACCAAGGCCGTCGAGTGGTTCCTGCTGACGACGATCCGCATCACCTCGGCCGAAGACGCCGAACAGTGCCTACGCTGGTACTGTCTGCGCTGGCGCATCGAAGACTGGCACCGCGTGCTCAAATCTGGGTGCCGCATCGAGGATCTCGCTCATGAGACCGCTGAACGTCTCAGGCGAGCCATCGCCATCAATCTTGTCATTGCCTGGCGGATCATGCTGATGACCCTCCTGGGCCGGGAGACTCCCGAACTCCCTGCCGAGGTGCTGTTCTCAGACATCGAATTGCGAACCTTGCGCGCCTACGCAAAAAAAAACGATTGAAGTCTCCCACGCTGTTGGGTGATGCCGTGACGCTGGTTGCGAAAATCGGTGGATACCTCGGACGCAACAACGACCCGCCTCCTGGCCACCAACTCCTCTGGCACGGTTATCGGGAGTTTCAGTTCATGTGCTTGGGGTTTGCCCTGCTGGAGGATGTTTGAGATGGTCCAGCCTCACTTGTGGGTAAAGGGCAGGGCTAGACCCCAAAACGCCTAACGCCCTCTGACGCAGCAGCCGATTCCAGTTCCCGGTCCAGAGTTGCCAAGGGAACGGCCCACCGAACCGAGAGTTCCAGGTAGTGGGCATCGTAGGCGGAGAGACCGTATCTCCGAGCCAGGGGCTGGGTAATCTCGAAAACCCTCCTTCGATCCAAAGGCTCGATCACAACAGGCAACGCGAGCAGGAGCCGGGCGAATCGTGCCGAGGAGGCCGCGTCTATCCTGCCTCCCCGCTCGGCCACCAGGAGTCCGTTGGATATCTCCAGGGGCCACAGGGAAGTCGTGATGGCCTCACCGTCCCTGAGGCTCTTCAGAACCGCATCAGCATACTCCCCCCCCTCGTCTTCGAAAGCCCAAGCAAGGGTTACCGAAGCGTCGAGGACGAAGTTCATTGCCGGCCCTCTTCTATCAGATCTTTGAGGGTCAGGTCAGGACCCAGCCTCCGCCCTCTCCCGAACTCCGCCAATTCCATGATGGCTTCATCTACGGTTCGTTCCGGTGCCCCGGGGGCCGGGACAAGGAGGGCGATGGGTCGCCCGTGCCGGGTAATCGTGACCCTCTCTCCCTCGCCCACCATTCGGAGGAGTTCGGGCAGTCGGGTCTTGGCTTCATACGATCCAACGGTCACCATGAAGTCCGCCTTTTAGACTGGTCTACGCCTGGTCTAAACTAATCTTCTCAATGAAATTGAGGAAGACTGAGATTTGGGAAGGTTGAGTTTGGGGAATCAGGAGCGGTCCACGGGGTGATCGTTCCCCCTGCTAGGTGTCCACCTCCACCTTCAGCCCGCGGTCCTCCAGGGCATGGATGACCTCCTCCACATGATGACGGCCCCGGGCTTCGATCTGAAGCACGATCTCCACGTCTCCCACCGAAATGTCGGCGAAACCCCGCCGGTGGTGGATGTCCAGAACATTGGCCCCCATCTCGGCCACCAGGAGTCCGTTGGATATCTCCAGGGGCCACAGGGAAGTCGTGATGGCCTCACCGTCCCTGAGGCTCTTCAGAACCGCATCAGCATACTCCCCCCCCTCGTCTTCGAA
>JBDRDQ010000085.1:0-13168 GCA_043820695.1 Gemmatimonadota bacterium
GAGCGCAGCGGTGAAGCCGGACGAGCAGGAGTGGAGATGGACGCTCAGGCGAACGCGGCGGCAACGCGGCGCCATGACCTCAACTTCTCGAACCGCCGTATACGGACCCGTACGTACGGTGGTGTGGGAGGGGACCGGCGGGGATGACCCGCCGGCCCCTATCCCGATTCTGTTCTTTAGACCGGTTACACCTTTCCCAACCGCAACCCACGCCTTTACTGCTGCAACCGGAACTCCCTTACGCCGCCTCTAGACGCGCAACGCAACAACGGGTCTGAGGATTCACGTCGGACCCCTGAGAAAGCCACCAAAGAGAAGGGTTTGGCGGAAACTGCACTTGGCGGTCGATGGAGACACTGGCGAGATCGTCGCCTCAGATTTGACCGATCGCCGAACCCATGACTGCACTCAAGTCGGTCCGTTGCTAGAGCAGGTCGGCAACCCGCTGGCCTCCCTCTCAGCAGACGGTGCTTACGACGCGGCAGGCGTCTACGAGGCGGCTCAATCAAAGGGTGAGGGACGAACCGTGAGGATGCTCATCCCACCGGGCCGAGATGCCCAACTGGCTCCAAGACCGTCGGCCGCGTTGGAGGAGAGAAACCGGAACATCCACTCCATCCGCGAGCTTGGTCGGCGCGAGTGGCACAAACGGTCCGGCTACGGCAAGCGCAGCATGGTCGGGAATACCGTCTTCCGGTACAAGACGATCATCGGTCGAATTATGAGAAGTCGAACCTTCGCTGGGCAGCGCGTTGAAGTACAGCTGGCGAGCAAGATCCTCAACACGATGACCTGTCTTGGAATGCCCGACCGTTGCCGAGTGGCCTGATCCCCGCTCGGGGGACCGGGGATCTGTCCTCAGCTCCGAGCCATGCACCAACGCCTTTCAGCCTTTCGTGCCCTGCCCGCCGGGCTTGCCGCCTGGCGCCGCCCGCCAGGCGTCCAGAGCGAGGAGCATTTGTTTGCTTAATCCAAAATCCCTATACTCAGGGTCAAATCGAAAAGAATCCGGCAGAGACTCCACCAAAGGGGAAGTAGGGTGCTGCGCTTGGAGCGGACACCGTTTACTCCCGGCTGAGTAAGGGCGCGGCTTCAACACACTATCTCATTGCCGCTTCGAAGGCCGGTGTCCATCCTTTTTTATCCTTTGCGCCCCCAAACCCGTTTGAATCAGCAAAGAACCAAGAATAAGGACATTCCATGTCAAAAAGGAACAAAGGCCAACGCAGGAAAAAGCGGCCACCACCCACGCCACGTTCCGAGGCAAACCCTCCCAGAGGCCAACCGTCGTCTGCCCTCGGCCGTACCGTCAGCAAGCTGCTTCTATTCCTGCGGGGAATGTCCTTCCGGCACAGACTCGGGCTATTGTTGCTGATAGTGCTGATATTGGTCACCTCCATTTCCGTCAAGGCGTTTCTTCTGCCTCAGCGCGGGGCGTTGTCCATTGCCTATCCCTTTGACGGAGCACTTTTTCCGCCTGAGATCGTCTCTCCCACCATTGGGTGGGAGGATGGAGATTCCGATGCCAACGAATGGCATGTCTCGGTGGAATTTGAAAGTGGGCATGATCCAATCCATGTTGACGTCGATACCACTTTCTGGGTCCCGGACTCGGCGCTGTGGGAGTCTATCAAAGCGGAGACGCTCAACACGGATGCGAGGATAACGGTTACGAGCCTGGTCAGTCATGCAGGAATCAGGAAGACGCTCTCCTCTCAGACAATCTCAATATCCACGTCCTCGGATTCCGTCGGAGCCCCCATATTCTTCAGGGAAGTCCCCTTGCCGTTCATCTTTGCCATGGCGAATCTGCCCATGGTGAAATGGCGCCTGGGGAATATTGGGTCCTATGCCCCCCCCTCGGTCGTCCTTTCCGACCTCCCGGTTTGCGCCAATTGCCATTCATTCTCTGCTGACGGCCAAACCCTCGTGATGGACGTAGACGTAGCCAGAGACAAGGGTGCCTATGTTCACACCCCCTTTGAAACCGAGACTTTGTTCACTCAAGACAAGATATTCTCGTGGAATGATTATTACCCTGAGGGTGGGAGCATACGTACGTTTGGCTTTCTTGCTAGAGTGTCTCCTGACGGTCGCTACGTTGTCGGGGGGATGAAGGACAGGGTGGTTTTCCTACCCCGGCCAGACCTCGAGTACTCCCAGATCTTCTTTCCCGTTTCCGGATCCCTAGCCTATTTCGACAGAGATACCCGATCGATCGAAATGGTACCCGGGGCTGATGACGATCGATACGTCCAAACCAACGCGGTGTGGACGCCCAATGGCCAATATCTCACCTATGCCAGGAGTATGTCCCCGACCTTGACGACTACCGAACCGGGGTACACGGCTACCCTCGGCTTTCAGGAAGCCGCTGAGGTCCTCGGTGGTCCTCAGTACGTTGAGGAATCAAGCGAAGGATATACCAAGTTCCTCTTCGATCTCTATACGCTGCCGTTCAACGAAGGCCGGGGAGGAGAACCGGTCCCGGTGGAAGGTGCATCGGGTAATGGTATGAGCAACTATTTCCCCAAGTATTCTCCCGACGGGAAATGGCTGGTTTTCACCCAGGCTGAGAGCTTCATGCTCCTGATGCCTGACAGTAAGCTCTACATCATGCCTGCGGAGGGCGGGGAATCCAGGTTGATGAACTGTAACACCGAGAACATGAACTCGTGGCACAGTTGGTCTCCAAACAGCAAGTGGCTTGTATTCTCATCGAAACTCTTCTCACCCTACACCCAACTCTTCCTGACCCATATCGACGAGAACGGTATGGATACACCGCCCGTCCTTTTGGAGAATTTCCGGACCCCTGAAAGGGCGGCCAATATCCCGGAGTTTGTCAATATCGATCCTGATTCCAAAAGGGTTATCGAGGAGAGGTTCGTAGACTACCGGGTATTCTTCAGACATGGTATACGCCTGGAGGGGTACGGGAAGCCCGAAGAAGCACAAAGACAATACCTCGAGTCTCTGCGTTTGAATCCAGACAACACGGAAGCCCGAATCGCGTTGGCGTTGACATACGCCATGAGCCGTCAATTCGAGATGGCGGAACAGACGATCGGGGAGATACCTGAAAGCGACCCGATGTATAGTCGCGCAAAATACGTGCTCGGAGGAATACACGTCGAGCAGGGAGAATATGCAGCGGCCGTTGACGAGTATCGACTGGGTCTTTCCGTCGGAAATACCGACCCCTACTTCGACTTCGCGGGCGACGTGTACTTCAACCTCGGAATCGCCCTGTATTTACTTGAGGACTATGATGAAGCGACGGAGGCCTTTCAATCCGCGTTGAGGATTGACCCCACGAAGCAAGATGCATTTGTCCACTTGGGCAATATCAAACTCAGGCAGGACGATGTAGAAGGTGCGATCCGTGACTTCGAGAGGGCTCTTGAATTGGATCCGTCCCTGGAATCGGTACGAGAGAGGATTGAACAACTCAGACAGCGTGGGGGCAGGTAAGAGAAGACGGTCGTTCTGAGGGGCCTACAGGAGGAGTCGGGGGAAAGGAACAACCCGAAAAGGTAGGGAGTCGGCCCCCCCCGGGATCAGACCGCCTAGAAGGGATGTTCCGCAACTTGTACATTGTACATATGAAATGCGTGACTGCCAGCGAAGCCAGGAAGAACTGGTTTCGCCTCCTGGACGAGGTCGCCCAGGGCGCCGTGGTGTGTATCGAGCGGGGCGGACGGCGAATCGTTCTGCGGAGGGAGCCCGACGCAAGCGACGCATCCACTCTGCCGGACTACGCCGCCCTCCTCCGTGTGCCGGGAGTGGACGAAGCGGACCAGTGGGGATGGTCATGGTCTGAGAAGGACGGCGACCTGGAGCCCAAGGGGTGAATGTCCTCCTAGACCTGCCCTTTACCCATAAGTGAGGTTGAATCATCCCCATCCTCCTCCAGTAGCGCAAAGCCCAAGCACATGAAATGGAACTCCTGATAACCGCGCCAGAGGAGTTGATGGCCAGGGGGCGGGTCGTGGTTACGTCCGAGATAACCACCGATTTTCGCAACCAGCGTGACCGCGTCACCCAACAAGGAGGGAGGCTTCAGTCGTTTTTTTTTGCGTAGGCGCGCAGGGGGGAAGTTCGATATCTGAGAACAGGACCTCGGCAGGGAGTTCGGGGGTCTCCCTTCCCAGGAGGGTCATCAGCATAATCCGCCAGGCAATGACGAGGTTGATGGCGATCGCCCGCCTGAGACGTTCAGCGGTCTTGTGAGCGAGATCCTCAATGCGGCACCCGGATTTGAGCACGCGGTGCCAGTCTTCGATACGCCAGCGCAGACGGTACCAGCGTAGGCACTGCTCGGCATGTTCGATCGAAGTGATGCGGAGCGTCGTCAGCAGGAACCACTCGACAGCCTTGGTGTCTGGCGGGGGTTTTTCTTCCAGTGCATGCACCACGGAGATATCAATCGGCTCCCGGAAAGAGTCCCCCTAGCGGAGGGGGTGCTGTGCTCCAGGAAGCCTATGCTTTGCCCGTTGGATCTCGACCCTGGAACACTTTTCCCATCGGTGCAGCCAGAGCCTTCAAGTCACTCATCAAAGCGAGGAATGCCAGGGGGTCAAGGGATTGGTCCCCGTCAGAAAGGGCAGCAGCTGGATTTGGGTGGACCTCGATCAGAATCCCATCGGCCCCCACGGCCAGAGCCGCTTTGCTTGCCGGACCGACCAGACTACTTCGCCCGGAGCCATGGGAGGGGTCAACGATCACCGGCAGGTGCGTCAGCTCCTTTAGCGCCGGCACGGCAAGGATGTCCAGTGTGTTTCGTGTGTAGGTCTCGAAGGTGCGGATACCGCGCTCGCACAGCACCACGTTCTCGTTTCCGTTCACGAGCACGTACTCGGCCGCAAACAGGAACTCCTTGAGGGTGGCACTCATGCCCCGCTTCAAGATGATTGGCTTTCGTGTCTTTCCCACCTCCTTCAGGAGCTCGTAGTTGCGCATGCTTCGGGTACCGAGCCGCAGCATGTCTACATGGTCGTGGAGTAGCTCAAGGTGGCGCAGCGAGAGGATTTCGGTCTCCAGCAGCAGACTCGTCTCGTCTCTGATGGCCTCCAGGATCGCTATTCCCTCTGACCCGATGCCCTGAAAGGAGTACGGAGACGTCCGTGGTTTGAAGAGGGAGGCACGAAAGACCTTGACGCCAGCCTCCTCCACCACCTTTGCGGCCAGCAACGCCTGGTCGAGGCTCTCGATCGCACACGGCCCCGCGATGATTGTAAACCCGCCCTCCCCAATCTCGACGTCGCCGCACCGTACGGAGGTACGATGATCAGCGCCCTGCTTCCGGACCTGAAGCGCCTCGAAGTCGTCCAATTCCTCTATACCCCCCTAAAACCCAGACTTTGGGGTTGGCAGTTCATTCCCGAGTCCCCCCGCACGCCCATCCTCGTCCAAAAATCATTCCGCTTCCTTTACTCTCACTGCATTGATCTCCAACTCGAACAGGAGATTTTCTCGGCAGACATCACTTTGAGATATCACCACGCGTGAAAGAGGCAGCCCATGTCGCCTGCCATGGTGCTCCAGGCTTATTGCTCTTGCGGAGTCCTTGAAATACGCATTCCCTCGGGTGACATCTGCGAAGTCCATCTTCCTCGATTTCAGAATCGCCCCAACGATCTCGAGCGTGTGCGCAACCTGAGCGTCCAGGTCGCCCAGATTGGCGGTGGCGCCTTGCGGGTCGATACTCGCGGTCCCGGAAACGAAGACAGACCGACAATCCGGCGTCACCACCTCGGCAGCCCTACTGAAGGAGCTGCCATAGTCGACCGCCGGGCATTGCAGAGGTGAGGGGATTGCACGGACGGTGACCCTTTCTTCCTTCGCTTGGATCCCCAGGGCGGAGGCGACGACCGCAGCGCCACGTGGGTTACACCCGCCGATTCCGGTACTCGCCGGTACATATCGGTCGAAGACCCCCTCCGTCGAGTAGATCTCGGATCTGACGCGATTGAAGGCCGGGTACCACCCAAGGATGTCGTCGATGAAGAACCAGGTCCGGACAAGGTTGTGGATGTCCATTCCGGCGGAGGCCAGCCCCCCCATGATTTGTTCGATGGTGTCCTGAGTCTGTCTTTCCCGTGACCTGGACGGGTCGGAGGATTGCAGATTTCCCAGCACGCAGTATCGGGCGAAGTCGTCTTCAAAAACGCGACCCACAATCCAGCCATCGAGACGAATGGTCTCCACCGTGGAATCAGCTACCGCGTGCAGTTGAATGCCCGCGACCTCGCTTCCGAAACGGCCTCCTCCCTGCACGTAGACCAGCGGCCAGTCGATGTGTCCGTAGAGTTCTTGGAGAACCTTGGTGCACGACGCGAAGGCATCAATGGTCCCAAAAACACGCATCTCCAGGATCTCGCCCCAGGAGTCGCGCGCCGCCCGCCGTAACCGGTGAAGAAGGGACTCGAGATCGTCCCCTGATTGCGGAAGTGCCGTGGCGAATATCTCTCTGAGGCCCCCGTGCTCGACAAAGACCACCTCGATTCCGTCCTCAGTCGAAACCGTCACCCCCACCTCCTCAACAGCTCCCCATTTCGCATGTGATAGGTCCTGGTCCATTGTTGCGCCTAATGCCAATTGTCCCCCGCGATGTGTCATTCTTGACCGTCGAGATCGCCCGACACAGAAGATCCCTCTTATTTGATGGGGCGACAAGAGCTGGGGAGAGCGGGGACCCGGGGATCGAGCACCCGGGAACCCGGACTCTTCGAGAGGGGCTTTAGAAATTCCTCGTATCGGGCCGGCCTGAGATTCGATACCAAGACAGGCAAATGGGTTCATGCTGGCTAGGGAAAGGGTGCGAAATTCGACTCGGAAAAGGTGCGAGATTCGACTCGGAGATGGTCCCCGACTCGCCCGGAAAGTGCCGGACGATCTTCACCAAGTTGTCGTGGGTTTTCTGACAGGAAACCGACTCCCTCGAAGGATAGGCATCATAGGGCCCTCTGGGACCGTGGCGCCTGAGGGTAAGGTTTGGTTTTCGGTCGACTCGGGCAAGGTGGTGGAGAAAAGGGGGTTGGGGGAGGGGATCGGGTTGGAGAGAAGGGAATCGGGGGCCCTGTGGGGCGGGCGTCTGATCGAGGTTGTCCTGGGCGGAACCCAGGGCGATCTCGTCCCCTCCGGGGCCGTCGAGGTCGAACCCGTGCGGGCCCGAAAAGCCCCGGAAGAGCTATCTGGTAACCCGCCGGCTCACCGGAGCGAAGCGAAGGTAATTCTGTCTGGGGCGGGCCCCGGGCGGGATGGAGGACCGGTGGCGAGGTAGGCTCACCGATGTGGACAAGGATCTGCGTGATGGGTCCGGGGTCAGTCAGAAAGGCGATGAAGGTGAGGGCGGTGCCGCAGGGTCTGTACGGTTTTCTGTGTAAATGGCCTCATCGTCAAACGGGTATCCGTCCCTCGAAAACGATGGACAGATGGTTGAGGGCAGAGGTCCAGTCCTGTATGGGCCGTGTCCACCGTTCACTGGCTTTCATGATGGCCAAGTACAACACCTTCCTCACGGAGTCGGGGGTAGGAAAAGCGCCCCGGTGCTTCGTGACCTTCCTGAGCTGGGCATTGATCGATTCCACCGCATTGGTGGTGTAGATAACCTTCCTGATCTCCGGGGGGTAGTCGAAGAACGGCGTCAGGTTGGCCCAGTGGGCCCGCCAGATTCGGCTGATCTGGGGGAACCGGCTGTCCCACCGGGCCCTGAAGATTGATGGCCAGGGCCAGATACACTGCCTGGCTTTGGACGTGACCCGCCGTACGTAGCTTCACGTGGATGGCGTCCAGGTAGACGATGGGGTAGACCGGATCGAGAGCCCGGGCCTGCCACGCCCGAACGTCCTCCATGACCGCATCCGTCACGGCCGAGATCAGCGTCGGAGACACCTCGACCTGGTAGAGCTCCTTCAGATGCCCCTGGATCTCCCGCGTCGTCATGCCCCGTGCGTACAGGGCAATGACCTTCTCGTCGAAGCCAGGAAGCCGACGCTGGCCCTTCGCCACCATCTGTGGGTCAAAGCTCCCCTCCCGGTCTCGGGGGACCTCGATCTCGAACTCAGCGCTGTCGGTTTTCACCCGCTTGCCGGTCTTTCCGTTGCGGGAGTTGCCGCCATCCCGGCCTTCCTGGGCATGCTTCTCGTAGCCCAGGTGAGCGGTCATCTCGCCTTCCAGCACCCGCTCCAACAACCGGCGTGTCAAATCCTTCACCAGCCCCCCCTGGCCCATGATCTCCTCCGGAGCCTTTCCACTCACCAGGCGGTCTAGGATGGCGTTCAGTTCCTTTTCACTAACCTCGTATTCGTCTGCCATGGAGTTTTCCCTTTCAATCCGCAAAACCTACACCATGGCCATTTACACAGTTTTTCGCACACCCCCGGTTTGGACGGGAACAGCGTCGCCGATGCCGCTACCGGGACCTTGCGTACATATACTGGCTCAGCTTCACCGCAGCATTCTCAGCCGCCAAGGAGGCGCGGGAACGAGCCATGCCAGGGAGGGTCTGGAGGACCAGAAAGAGCCATGAGATCATTATCCCACGGTCCGGTGGCGGAGGCCGAAACGTCAACCCCCGTTCGGCAGGTGAGATCTTCGCCGAACACTGGGATGAGTGGCTGGCAAACTCCAACGCATCAGCCAGCCCCGAGGGCCAGCGTTTTATGCCCTTGGGGTCACCCCGAACGTCAGCATAAAACCTGTATTCCCAGGGGCTCCCCTGGATGGGGCGGGACTCAAGTTTCATGACGACCACCCCCCGATCGGCGGAGCTTGAGCGAATCGAAATCTACGGCCGAGGGGCCATGGCCCGTGTCTACACGCAGCACTTTATCGCCCAGAACCTCCAATGGTCTCAGGACTTCCCTCCCATCAAGTACATCCCTGGCGGAATGGGCCCTGCGATCTGCTCCTGAACCACACCGTGGAGGGATCTGTGGGAGGTTGTCTCAGGCCGCCCGGTTGTAATCCGCCTACCCTACCGGGTATACCGCCGAATCCATCATTGCGATCATACCCTGGCGGGGCTATCATATTCTTTCCTATTCGAACTATACGCCTTAGGGTATAACCATGAACACCAAGTCCTTGGTGCGATACGTGAAGGAACAACGGAAGACTCTTGGCCTGACGCAGGTGGATCTGGCCGGTCAGGCAGGTGTGGGCCTTCGGTTCGTCCGGGATCTTGAGCAGGGGAAGGTGACGTTGCGGATGGATAAGGTGAACCAGGTACTGGCCCTTTTTGGAAGCAAACTGGGCCCCGTTCCCCTGACTCGGGAGGACCGCAGTGGCGAGGGCCGGTAGGGTTTACGTGCATGATCGCCTCGCCGGGGTCATCCGCGAGGACGAGGAGGGATTCTGGTTTTCCTACGATCCGGTCTATCTCGCCGATCCCGAAGCGGCGGCGGTCAGCCTCTCCCTTCCCCTCACCGCCGAACGGTACCACGATCGAGCGTTGTTCCCGTTCTTTGACGGACTGATTCCCGAGGGGTGGTTGCTGGATATCGCAGAGAGGACCTGGAAGCTGGATCCCCGGGACAGGATGGAATTGCTCCTGGCCTGTTGCGAGGACTGCATTGGAGCCGTGTCGGTGAGGCGGGAGGAGGAGTCCCATGGAGCTTGAACGCTGCTTCCTCTGCTGCGAAAGGCTGGGGCCAGGAACTGGGTTGTATCATCCCCGGTGCTCGGCAGGCTTCTTCGGAGGCCCCGTCCCTCCAGAGCTTCCTTACGGTTGGGACGACCTGAACCCCCTGGCTGAGCAGGTGATCCGGTCCCGCATTTCGGTCCCGGGGGTCCAACCCAAACTCTCGCTTCACGTCGATCGGGGCGATGGCGGAAACGGACGGCTCACCTTGGTGGGCCTATGGGGCGACTTCATACTCAAACCTCCCCACCGGGACTACCCAGGGATGCCCGAACTGGAACACGCCTGCATGACCATGGCCAGATCCTGCGGGGTCGAGACCGTGCCCTTCGCGCTCATGCCGCTAAAGAGCGGCGAGTTGGCCTTTCTGTCCCGACGGGTCGACCGGGACCACGCCGGGAAGCTCCACATGGAAGACATGGCCCAGCTAACGGGGAAGATGACCGAGCAGAAGTACCGGGGGTCCATGGAACAGATCGGGAAAACGATCTGGGCTCATTCGGCCACTCCACTCCTGGACGTGGTCCGTCTTTTCCAGTTGGCCGTCTTTTGTTTCTTGACCGCCAACACCGACATGCACCTGAAGAACTTCTCTCTTCTGGGTGGACGGGATGGGCGCATCCGCCTTGCACCCGCGTACGACCTCCTGGCTACGCAGATCCTGATGCCGTCCGAGCGGGAGGAATCCGCGCTGACCATCCAGGGCCGCAAGTCGAACCTCACTGTGGGTGACTTCAGGAGCCTCGCTGACCACTATCGGCTCACCCCGAAACAAACTGAGAACGTCTTCACACGACTCCGGAAGTCCTTCCCCCAAATGGACGCCATCCTGCGTAGGTCCTTTGTCTTGGGAAGTCACAAGGAAGAGCTGAGCCAGCGGATGAGAGAGCGGGCGGAGCGACTGGGGATTCTCTGACCCCTCTAAAACCTCTTCAAATATGTCAGCTTCATCACCATAGCTCGGCCGGCGACCCTCCAAAGGTCTCGCCGTAGGCGCTTAAGGGCCCACGTAACTAACCCCGTCGCATCGGTCTTGGCGGACGGTGCGTACGACAGCAAGGCGGTCTACGAAGCCGCCCATGGGCGGGGTGGCGGACGGGCGGTGCGGGTGCTCATTCCACTTAGACGTGACGCCCACTTCAGCCCGGAGCCTTCGGCCGCACTCCAAGAGAGAAACCGCAACATTCGCTCGATCAGAGAACTCGGGTGGCGTGATCCCGGCTCGGGGGACGGGGAATCTGCCCTCCATGCCGAGCCATGCACCAAAGCCGCTCCAACGCATCAGCCAGCCCCGAGGGCTAGCGTTTTATGCCCTACCCCCCTCCCCTTCTGCTACCCTGCCCTTCTGTCACCTCAGCCTCCTTTACCTTCCCCCACATGCTTCCGTCCACCATCTCCCGGGGGTTGGCGTACTCCTTCTCCAGGAAGGGCACCCCTTCCACCATCCACTTGGCTTTCTGGGTGCCTTTCAGATAGTGGTCGAAGTACTGCATCATCCGGATCTGGAAGTCGATGCGGTTTTCTTTCCGGGAAAGGTGGTGGCCCTCCTCGGGATAGGAGAGGAGGATGACCTCCTTACCCAGCCGCCGGGCCATGGCGTAGTACTCCAGCCCCTGCCCATAGTCCACCGAACCGTCTGCCGTACCGTGGAGGATCATGAAGGGGGTCGTGATCTTTTCGGTGTGATGGATGGGGGACTGGCTCAGGTACAACTCAAAGTCCTCGAAGGGGGTCGTCCCCATCCGCACCTGGCCAACCTCGGTGATGCCCTGTTGGATGTTCCCGCTGCTCCGATACAGGGTGTTGTAGAAGGAAATGAGGTTCGTGGGTGGTGCCCCCGTGACCACGGTGGCAAACATGTCGGTCTGGGTCACCACGAAGGAAGACTGGTAGCCACCCCACGAATGGCCCTGAAGGCCGATGCGGTCGGGATCCGCGTACCCGAGCTCGATAACCTTGTTGATGGAAGAGGTCAGGTCATCCAGGGCCGACGACCCGGGCTTTCCGATCGTATATACGATGTCCGGCTGGAAGACCAGGTAGCCATTGCTCGCGTAGGTGGACATGTGGGGCCGGTCATCGTAGGTGGGCATGAAATAGTTGTGGTGCTGTTGGCTAGAGAGCTCGTAGAAGTAGACCAACATGGGATACCGCTTTCCCTCCTCATAGCCCGCCGGGAGGCCAAGCGTACCCTGAAGCTCGTTTCCTCGCTCGTCTACGTAGTCGATGAGAACCCGCCCGGGACTCCAGGCGAATCCGGCCTGCTGGGGATTGGCGTCCGTGACTTTGCGGGGGTTTCTGAACCGGGAATCACTCACCCAATAGTCAGGGAATTCCACGAACGTCTGTTGGGTGAAGATGATGCGCTCGGCGTCATCTGCCTTCGTGGGCCGGCCCACGGACTTGTCCAGCCAAATAATGGGCTCGGGCTCCTGGCCCTTCTCCACCTCCCAATACCCGCTCTTCTTCGTCCTGTCTCCATAGGCGGTAAGGAGAAGGGGCTCATCCAGGTTGATTCCCTCGTCGGCCCCTCCGCCGCCCCCTCCCCCAAAACCGCCCCGGCCTCCCCCGCCTCCCCCATCCAGCCGGGTCACCCGGAAGCGGATCATCTCTTCCGTCCCCCTCCCCTGAGTGAGGTTGATGGCCTCGCTCCCGTCCAGCGGAACCTCCCAGACGTCGTAGCGATCATACAGAAGCACGCTCCCGCCATCCTCGGTCCAACCAGCCGTTCCATAGGTTGGGAGCTCATAGGGGTGGTCGTCCTGCCGATTGACGAAGTCCACCCCGGAGCTTCGCGTGAGGTTCACCTCCTCCCCTGAAGCCAGCTTCCTGCCAATGACCTGTTCGTCTTTCAAGTAGAGCCACCAGGTGCCATCGTCGGAGGCACCCATCTGGCGCATCAGATATTCCGCCAGGAGGGCCCGCTCCCCGGTGTCCAGGTTCACGCGGTAGTAGTCCGCCTTGCTCCCACCCCATGCTACCTCATGCTCGTAGGGCGTGGGATCCTGGCCGATTCCCCATTGGGACGTCCCGGCTGGGGAAACGGACTCCAGCGATTCGTCGGCCAGGCGGACGAAAGTCATGCCGCCGCCATCCAGGTTCACTACCGAAGACCAGGTGAAGTCCCGGTCCCGTTCGGCTCGGGCCTGCTGAACCGACTGGGGCTCTACATCGGCCCAGTGCCAGACGTCCACGTTGGCCCGACCCTCCAAACCCCCCGCCGAATCGGCCTGCTCCTTGATGCCAAGGAAGACCCGCCGGGAATCGTCGGACCAGTTCAGCCCCGCGAGTTCACTCAAGACGAAACCGTCGGGAAAGCCTGACGTGGTAGCTGGATCCAGCGTGATGGCGCGGAGGGGCTCCTCCAGACTCCTGATTACCAGCAGCGCGTTCTCCCGCTGCACCTTCTTCTCCGGAACCGCGCCCCGGAGGGTGGCCAGGGCATCCCCGCCTTCATTCCAGGTCAACTGTGAGTAGGTCGCCTGATGGGTGTCCAATGCGTGGATTCGATTGGAGGCCAGC
>JBDRDQ010000086.1:0-4520 GCA_043820695.1 Gemmatimonadota bacterium
CGCTGGTGACGGCGTTCGCTCTCAAAACCAGCTTCCATCTCTCATACGTCTGAGGCGGCGTACACCGAGGGGCCAACACCACTTCGGCCCCCATGGCTCCCAGCAATTGGAAGCCCGTGGTTCGGTTCACGTCGGAACAGATCTGGAGGCCGATCTTGAGGGACAACCCCGAGACCACCGTCGGCGGCTCGTAACCCGGCTCATAATGACTGGTCTCCCAGAACCCCTCTTCTTCCGGCAGATGGATCTTCTTGTACCGGGCCAAGCATGATCCCGATGCGTCATAAAGGAGGGCAGTATTGTGCCGGACCCCGGAGTCGGGATCCCGGATGATGGCTCCCCCCAAGACAGCCACTCCCGTTTCCGCCGCCGCCGCCGACAGGACCTTTTGCCGGGGGCCATCCACCTCCTCAGCATCGTCGTCCCGGGATGCTTTCGACGCTGGTGACCATGGGTTCAGAGGAATCTCAGGGAGGACAGCCAGCTCCGCGCCGAGTTCCTTGGCCGCCGCGAGGACGGTGGGGAGACGGTCCCAGGAGGGAAGATCGGGAAAGACCTCGGTGATGATCGCAACGGTCAGCGTGTCTCGAGCCATGTGCATCGTTGTGGGAGAGAGTTTCTTGGCGCCCAGGCTCAGTCCTTGCGAGGACCGGGGCGGGGGTCTCTCTTGGCACCGAGGGCCAAACCTACCCGACGACCCATCTGATACCCATCGTCATACCCCCTGGCAAAATCGAAGGAAACCTGATCGGGATCAGCCTCCCGTTCAGGGGCCGGGGTCGGTTCGGGGGTAGACACAGCCTCGGAAGAGGGGGGCGGTGCTTGGCCACTCAGGATTCGGGCCACGCCCAGCAGGGTTTGGACCGCCTCTTCCCGGGTGGGTGCGTCGGGATCCAACGGACCCACAGTCTCCCGCCACACCGTCAGGGGGGTGGCTCGGAGGGCCCTGGCAGCCACCTCCAGCGTAGAGGCCGCGCCAGGTAAGGTAGGAAATTCGGGAGCATGCGAACGCTGGGCTGAAAGCTCCGGGGACTCCGAAAGAACCGGTGCCTTGGTTCGACCCTCCACGTCCGCCTCAACCCAGAGGGAGGTCAGGTATCGGCGAATCCACTCCCACGTTTCCTGGGATCGGAGCCAGAGCTCCTGATTGCCATTCGTCAGTTGAGCGAACTCGGCGCAGCGGCCTGCCGCGTGCTCCACATGGCGCAGAGCCCGCTCCACTTGCGATTCAGAGGTGGTTCTCTCGGGAGCGGTTTCATCGGAGGCGGGAAGGACCAGGCTGATCCTCTTGCCGAGAGCGTCAAAGGGCCCCCACGGCATCTGGCTCAAGTCCATTTCGAGCCCGATCCGGGAGTTGGGGCCATCCCAGGAACGCACTATGACCGGGACCCGCTTCAAGAGGGCCTGGGCCTCAGTTCTCGGCTCTCCGCTCATTTTCCCCAATTTTGAAGGTGTTCCTCAGGGGTCACCTTGACACGAAGCCCCGGTGAAGCGCAAGGCCGTTGGGCCAGGCCCATGGGACACTTCACCGAGGAGACTCAATATTTGAAATATAATTGAAGGGCCTCGCGGAGAGTAAACAAATGTGTGCCCCGCCGGCCACAGGCCCTCCAAAAGGACTTTGCTCAGGGATCCAAGCGGTAGCCGGCCTTCCTGACCGTGAGAATGTAACGGGGATTGGCCGGGTCATTCTCGAGTTTTCGCCGAAGCTCAGAGAGGTGGACATCCACGGTCCTGGTGTTGACCGCAGCGTTCCCATACCCCCAGACCTCCTTCAACAGCTCCTGCCGACTGATGACCGCCCCACGTCTTCCCAGTAGGGCCACCAGGAGGTCGAACTCCTTCGGGGTCAGCTCCACCAGCTCCCCCTCCCGGCGCACCGTTCGAGTGGCGGGTGAAACCTCCACCTCCCCAAAGCTCATCAGGTCGTAACCGCCTGTTTCTCGCCCCCCCGGCCCTCCGGCACCCGTTAGAACTCTTCGGAGGAGAGATCGAACCCTGGCCAGTAGTTCAGCGGTGGAGAAGGGCTTCGTGACGTAATCGTCCGCTCCGAAGTCGAAGCCCAAAACAACATCGCTTTCAAGGCTTCGCGCGGTGAGAATCAAGACGGGGAACCGAAGGCCTGAAGTCCTCAGTTCACGGAGCACCTCAAAGCCGCTTTTCCCCGGGAGCATGATGTCGAGAATAAGGAGGTCCGGAGGGATCTTCCGGGCCGAGTCCAATCCGGCCTCACCCGCGGTCGCTACCTCCACTTCGTAGCCCTCGAACTCAAGCACCTTCCTGAGGCCAAAAGCCAGGTCTTCGTTGTCTTCCACGACAAGGATCCGGGACACAGGTCAGCTCCCCACTGGCGTGCCGCTGATCGACGGACTCATTTCAGGCGCCGGCAGGGTCGGCAGGAAGCCTGATGACGAAACGGGCACTTCCCCCCCTCCCTTCCTCAACCCAGGCCGCCCCTCCCGCTGCCTGGGCCAACTCGGCCACCACCGACAAGCCGATCCCGCTCCCCTGGATTTGGCCTTCCCTGTCCCGTTCGAGGCGGTGGTAGGGGTCCCATATCCGAGCCCTCTCTCCAACCGGGATTCCGGACCCTTCATCCTCGACGGAGACCCTGATCCAACCTTCCCGGTCAACGGCCACGATCCGGATCGTCTGCCCCTCGGGGCCGTACTTGAGTGCGTTGTCCAGAAGGTTGGCCAGGATCCGGTGTAGCCCCCCCCTACTGGCCAAAACTACCAGATCGGGGGGATTGACGTCGATCTCCAGGTGGCAGCCCTTCGCCTGGACAAGGGGGGAAAAAGCCTCGGTAAGATCTCGAATCGCTTCCCGGATCCCAATCCGCTCAATGGTCCCCTGAGATCTCGGAGCCCTGCCCATCTGGGAGAAATGAAGGATGTTCTCCACCAGGTGGGTCAATCGCCTGGCCTCTCGATTGATGACCTCCGTGGAGCGGACCCGTTCCTCATCGGTTTCGAGCTTCCCATCGGCCAGGAGTTCCGTGAACATCCGAATCTGGGTCAGGGGAGTCCGAAACTCGTGGGATACTCCGGAGATGAAATCGTCTCTGACTCGAGCCAACTCTTCGGCTTTTCGAATCTGGAGCACGGCCGCAACACCCACCCCCAATGACATGACCATCAGGGCGAGGAGAAGGGGAAGCCTGGCGCGGGGAAGCCCTCCGATCACCAGAGTGGACGCTGCATCAGGTCGGATGGCAGCTTCCAGAATCAGGCCCCCATACTCCTCGGGAAGAGTGTCCCCAACCAGCGGAACATCCAGATCGTCGATGGGGGATAGGAACACGGGGAACCCATCCGGCGTCCGGACAGCCAACTGGAGAAGGGACTCGTTGGGTCGAGCCCCGGCAACCGCCTCAGGAAGGAGCCCCTCCTCATGATACCAGCTCTCGAAGAGCTCCGCCGCTGCATCCAGGGGGATGACGAGAATGTAGATAGCCCGTCCCATCACCTCCTCTCCACTCTCATCCAAGGACGCATTGAAAAAGAGGGCGGAGGGCGATTCCAACCCCTGTCCGGGTCCCACCACCCTCAGGGCAATCCGCTCGGCGGGGGAGGCCTCCCATGCAGTCCGGATCAGGCTGGCGGCCCGGCTCTTCTCCCCGAAAGGGCTGGAATCCGGGAGGCTCACGACCTCCCCTGTGACCATGTCCAGAAGCAGAAAGGCGGCGTCAGCCGTGAGTTCCCGGCACTCACAACCCACCTCCCGAAGTGCCTCTCTCAACCTCCGCTGCACCACCTCCGGCGATGGCGGATCACCCCTCCGAATGCGCCAGGGCACGTCTTTGAAGACTTCCCTGAAGAAGCGATCCAGGTCGTCTTGAACCCTGCGGGAATATTCGGCGACCGCGATCTCGGCGTAATCGCTGAGGACTCCTTCAGCGATGCGCTGATGGGAGCGGGCAGCCCCCACCGCCTGGAACCCAAGCCAGAGGGAGAGGCCGAGGGTGACCAGGAGGAAAAAGAGGACCAGCGGCATCCCACGACGAGAACGGGAAAGGATCTGCTTCATCTCAAAGGCCAAGGGCAATCCAGTCAGTGCCGGACCACGGGGGATCGGCACTCTCGATTCCCTTGAAAGCTAGGCACACTCTAGAGGGGGCAGCAACCGGCGCGGGTACCCATCGGGTTTATTTCTCGTAAGAAAGCGGTAAGGCCCGGTCGGTCGTTGACGAACCGGGCTCCGGAACGAAGGTTTACAGCTAGCCATCCTGAAACCCCAGGGCAAGCGGGGCGCGTAGGTAAGGGAAACGAACCGGGGATACGCTCCTTCCCGATTTCAGCTCGACGATCCATCGGAGGAAGAGGATGCCTGACGTATCAGAGGTTCTCGCCTACCTGGCCGAGAATCAGATCCTGCTCGTGTTGGCCGCCTTTCTACTGGCTTTTCTTGGCTACGCCCTGGTAAAGCGGCTACTGAAACTGGCCCTGTTCGCGGCGGTATTCCTCGGGATCTACGCGGGGCTGGTATACGTTCTCGCCTGAGGCGACTACGGTCATCTG
>JBDRDQ010000087.1:0-2194 GCA_043820695.1 Gemmatimonadota bacterium
GTTCCCTTCCCCACCCACTACGGCTCCCGCATCCTGCATTTTCCGGGCGACATTGATCTCCCCCACGGGGGCCCGGAGTACCGAGCCACCAAAGCTCCTGGCCACGTCTTCCACTACCTGGCTGGTCGAGAGATTCGTCACCACCACACCTGGTTTCCTCGCCAGTACCACAGCAGATGCAAGAGCCAAGGTCAGGTCCTCCCCCAGGGGCACCCCCTCCCCGTCCACCAGGGAAAGGCGGTCCACATCAGGATCGACCGCCAGACCCAGATCGGCCCCGGCCGCCCGAACCGCGTCGCCCAAGCCCGCCAGATTCTTCGCCGTAGGCTCCGGATCCCTCGGGAACCGACCGTGGGGCTCGGTATGGATGCCGACGACCTGACACCCCAGTGCCTCCAAGAGCTGGGGCATGATGACTCCGCCAGCACCGTTCACGCAGTCCAAAGCCACACGGAAACTACGCAGTTTCAGGGCCGGAACATCCAGAAATGGGAGAGTGAGGATCCTATCCAAATGCCGATCCACCGCCCCCGAATCCGACTTCAGGGACCCGATTTTATCCCAACCGGCCCGCGGCGGATCTTCGGAAAGCAGGTAGTCTTGGAATTCCCCCATGCTTCCGGCATCCAGGAACATGCCTTCAGCCGAAGCGAACTTCAGGGCATTCCACTCTGCCGGATTATGGCTGGCGGTGACACAAATCCCCCCGGTGGCCCCTTTCTCCTCCACTGCGAGAAGAAGCGTGGGTGTCGGGACCATTCCCAGGTCCACGACGTCACAGCCCACCGATTGGAGGCCGGCAGCAGCACTTCTGGACAGCATGGGGCCTGAGGTCCTGGAATCCCTTCCCAGGAAAACGGTTCTGCCATCCTGGGTTTTTCTCAGGAACGCCCCGAAACCGGCGGCGAGAGAGGTGACCAATTCGGGGGTGAGAGGGAGGCCGACTTTTCCTCTGAACCCGGAGACGCTCACCATGAGCTCCGGAGGGAAGACGATGGGCATGATAGCTACGTTGATCGGGGAAAGAGGTAGTGCTGCACCTTTGCCGGGAAAAGCTAGCGACCTCGGTGGGAGAGGGTCAATGAAACCTGTCTCCCTGGGGTGGCGTAGGATGATACATTGAAGGGATCCCCCCTCGGGGGTGGATTCCGTACACAATCAAGGTCAGGAGTTGGTGCCCATGACTGAAGACAGAAGCGGGAACAGCCAGGAGTTCGGGGGTGACGAGGCCCGGGCCAAGAGGGTCCTCTCGGAGATTTCCTCCCGAGCCTGGGAGCACCCGGCAGATAGGGCAGCCCTCCAGGCCCTTCGGAAGATCCCAGTGTTCGACGATGTCCTCCGCAGCATGTTCGGGTTCT
Organism: Gemmatimonadota bacterium; assembly: GCA_043820695.1. GTDB lineage: Bacteria > Gemmatimonadota > Gemmatimonadetes > Longimicrobiales > Gaopeijiaceae > JABDNZ01. The sequence continues at coordinate 1,359 of JBDRDQ010000087.1, forward strand.
TCGGGGAGAAACCCATCCGCCTGGCGTTCCAGGCCAATGCCGTGAGGGTTTCCGACAAACAATTCCCCCGTATCCACTCCCTTTATAAGGAAGTCTGCCTCACCATGGACCCGGAAGAGGAATACGACCTCTTCATCTCCCAAACGCCCATCGTGAACGCAGGGGCCTATGGCATGGACCGGCCCTTCATCATCCTGAATTCAGGGACGATCTGGCTGCTGAACGATGAAGAGATCTCCTTCATCTTAGGCCACGAGCTGGGTCACATCATGAGTGACCACGTCCTCTACCGGACCATGACCGTCCTGCTGATCCAATTGGCCAGCATGGGCTTTCCTGTTGTGGGTCTGGCCGCTCGGGCCGTCTTGGTGGCCCTTCTGGAGTGGTATCGGAAGAGTGAGCTCTCCAGTGACCGGGCCGGACTGCTAACCGTCCAGGATCCCGGAGTTGCAATGGGCGCCATGCTCAAGATGGCCGGTGGAATCCCCGATGGGGGAAAATGGGACGACCAATACTCCTTGGACGAGTTCATCGTTCAGGCCGAGGAATACCGGACCGGCGGCGACGTTGCAGACCAGGTGTACAAGGTCCTGAACCTCATGGCCACCACTCACCCCTTCTACGTTCTGCGGGTCTCCGAGATCAGGGAATGGATCGAGGGTGGGGACTACGACCGGATCATCCGGGGTGAATACGCCCGCCGTGGGGACCCCGATCCGGCGATCCAGGATGACTTGAAGGCCGCCGCCAGGGCCTATGCCGAAGGAGCGAGGGACATCGTGGACACCATGACCGATGCGGCCCGGCGGATGGGTGAGGCTTTCAGGGATGGGTTC
>JBDRDQ010000088.1:0-7711 GCA_043820695.1 Gemmatimonadota bacterium
CCCATCTGCGAGACCGGGGATTTCCTGGCTCGGGATCGGACCCTGCCCCTTCCCCAAAAGGGGGAGATCCTGGCGGTTCGAAACGCCGGGGCTTACGGCTTCTCCATGGCCTCCAACTACAACGCCAGGCCTCGTCCGGCGGAAGTCATGGTGGATGGGGATGAAGTGCACCTGATTAGGGTGCGGGAGAGCTTCGAGGATCTGGTTCGTGGGGAGGTCATTCCCCCTACCCCTCTTCGACCACCGCGTCGGCCTCGATCTCGATGAGCATGTCGGAGTGGATGAGGCGGGACACCTCCACCAGGGTGGTAGTGGGAGGATGGGCCCCGAAGACTTCCCGGTGGGCCTGCCCATATTGTTCCCAGCGGTCGATGTCGGTGGTGTACATCCGTGTTCGAACCACGGAGTCCATTCCCACGCCCATCTTCCCCAGGGATTCTTTGATGATGGCCAGGCATCGCCGGGCCTGGGCCAGAGCGTCTCCCGGCGCATGAACCCCTCCATCGGGGTCCACCGGGGCTGTGCCCGTCACGAATACGAGGTTCCCGGCCCGAAGGACCCGGCAGTACCCCACAATCTCTTCCCACGGAGCTCCGCTGAAGACCCGTTCGAAGTTCATCCGCGGCCCCTCCCTCGAGGATCCACGCTCTCTGGCGTTGGCTCGTATCCTTCGATGGACGGATCCTCGGCTCTGCTTCGCCGGTCCTCCCTCCCGAGGCTATCCACCTCCTGCCAAATCTCCTGCATGACCTCTCCGTCACGGCCCCAGACATCGACGAAGGTGAGGAGATCCTCCTCCGTGACCCCCAGCTCATTCAGGATACTGTCCCTCGCCACGAGGGTGAATTCCTCCCGACGAGACCGGAGGACTTCGGACCGAAGCTGGTAGTAAGCCTGGACAAAGGCCTTCCGGGAGATGGCCTCTTCGGCCCGGGGGTTCGAACCGGCCCCGTCGCAGGCTGCGGCCGAGAGGAGCGCAGCGGCGATGAAGATGAAGACGGGAATTCGCACTAGGATCCTGTCGGAAGAAGGGGTCGTGCCGGACCGTCGATATAGGTACCCGGACACGTGGCCGGAGGTTGCCCCTGGACTTGTGGAAGGTGCCTAAATGCGGCGGGGGGTGTCAAGAATCCAGGGGTCCGAGGGAGTCTGAGGGAGTCTGAGGGAGTCTGAGGGAGTCTTGCCCGGCCTCATCCCCTTCTTCTACCTTTTTTTCATTCTCAAAGCATTTCTGCCCCTGATCCGAGGTTGGATGGACCATGCGCCAGCTAGCGAAGGTCGGTTTTCCCAGTGCGCTTCTCTTATTCCTGGCAAGCTGCGCCATCAATCCTGCCACCGGGCAGCGGCAGCTTTCCCTCATGAGCGAGGGGCAGGAGATCCAGATGGGGCGGGATGCCGATCCCGACATCGTGGCCTCCATGGGTCTCTATCCTGACGAGTCCCTTCAGCTCTACGTCCAGGAGCTGGGAGCGGCATTGGCAGCCCGCTCCGAGCGCCCCGACCTACCCTGGACCTTCCGGGTCCTGGATGACCCACTCATCAACGCCTTCGCCTTGCCCGGCGGCTATATCTACGTGACCCGAGGCATCATGGCCCACTTCGAATCCGAGGCGGAGCTGGCCGGGGTCCTGGGCCATGAGATCGGCCATGTGACGGCACGGCACTCGGTGAACCAGATGAGTAAGGCCCAACTCGCCACGATTGGTTTGGGGGTGGGCATGATCCTGGCCCCCGAGTTACAGCAATTTGAACCGTTGGCCAGCGCCTCCATGCAACTTCTCTTCCTCAAGTTCGGTCGGGACGACGAGCGGCAGTCCGACGAACTCGGGGTTCGCTACATGAGCCGCGTAGGGTACGACCCGGCCCAGTTGAGTGGCGTCATGGCCATGCTGAGCCAGGTCTCGGGAGGGGAGGGAGATGGTCCTCCGGAATGGCTTTCCACCCACCCCAACCCAGACAACCGGGAGGCAGCCATTCTGGAGCTTGCCCAGAAGACTCAGGTGGCCCTGGATCCGGCGCTGGTGAGGCGGGAGGAATACCTCCCCCGTCTGGATGGGATGGCCTATGGGGAGAACCCGCGGGAGGGCTTCTTTGAAGGTCCACGGTTCTACCACCCGGACATGGCCTTTCAGATCGACTTCCCCGACGGATGGCGGACAGCCAACTCCAAGCAGGCGGTTCAGGCCGGTCCATCGGAAGGGGATGCCATGATGGCCCTGACTCTGGCGGAGGGAGCGACGCCGGCGGCGGCGCTGAATGCCTTCCTTTCCCAGGAGGGGATGGGGGCGGGGCAACCGTCCAACGCCCCCATCAATGGGATCCCTGCCGCCGCCGCGGATTTCCGCGTCACGACCCAGGATGGCATCCTCCAGGGAAGAGTCGCTTTTATCAGCCATGGCGGGACCATCCTCAGATTCCTCGGCGTCGCACCGGAAACGGCCTGGACCAACCGGAGAGCCGTGGTCCGAGCCTCCCTGGAGAGCTTCAGAATTCTCTCGGACCGGAGTCTCCTGGACGTTCAACCGGCCCGCCTGCGTGTGGCCACGGTGCCCAGGGCCATGGATCTGGACTCCTTCCTGACCCGGGAGGGTGCCGGCGACCGGGCAGACCATGTCCGCCGCCTGAATCGCCTTGAGGGGAACCCGACCCTTCCTGCTGGGCGGGTCCTGAAGATCCCCGTCGGGGGTAGGCTCCCGGGCGGCGATTGAGCTCTCAGCGGGTTTCGATGAAGGAAGTGAAAGAGTCTGCCAAATTGGCGGTTCTTGGAGAGAGTTTCCGTTCATGCTGAATCCGGACCGACTCACCGTCAAAGCCTCCAGCGCCCTCCAGGGCGCCGCGCAGGAAAGCCGACGGCGAGAACATCCGCAAATCGAGGGGGTCCACCTCCTTCATGCTCTTCTGGAGCAGGAGGAGGGAATCGTGGTGCCCATCCTCCAGAAGTTGGGAACGGACCCGGCCCTGGTCCGGGAGCGGACCCTGGATGCTCTGAAGGCTCGGGCCCGGGTCACGGGGGGCTCGGATCCCACACTTTCCCGGGATCTGAACAAGGCTCTGGACGTGGCTGAGGAGGAGGCAAAGTCTCTTGGGGACGAGTACATCTCCACCGAGCACCTCCTTTTGGGGCTCTCGGAAGAGAAGGGAGACGCCGGCCGAATCCTCAAAGCCGCCGGGGCGGGACGCGAGGGTCTTCGGGAGGCGCTGGAAGGGGTCCGGGGGTCCCATAGGGTGACGGATCAAACCCCGGAGGACAGCTACCGGGCCCTGGCTCGGTACAGCCGGGATCTCACAGAGGCGGCCCGGCAGGGCAAGCTGGATCCGGTCATTGGCAGGGACGAAGAGATCCGCCGGGTCGTGAAGGTTCTGGCCAGGAGGACCAAGAACAACCCGGTCCTGATCGGAGAACCGGGCGTAGGAAAGACCGCCATCGTCGAGGGTTTGGCCCAACGCATCGTGGCAGGGGACATCCCCACGACTCTGGCCAACAAGAAGCTGGTTTCCCTGGACATCGCGGCCATGCTCGCCGGGGCCAAGTACCGGGGTGAGTTCGAGGAACGCATGAAGGCCGTTTTGAAGGAGGTCGCCGAGGGCGAGGGCCGATTCATCGTGTTCCTCGACGAGCTCCACACCGTGGTAGGGGCCGGGGCAGCGGAGGGGGCGGTGGACGCCGGGAATATGCTGAAGCCCATGCTGGCCCGGGGCGAGCTCCGGATGGTGGGGGCTACCACCCTCGACGAATACCGAAAACACATCGAAAAGGACCCAGCCCTCGAGCGCCGCTTTCAGCCGGTGTTCGTGGCCCCTCCCTCGGTGGAGGACACTGTGGCCATCCTGCGCGGCCTCAAAGAGCGTTATGAAGTGCACCACGGCGTCCGGATCAAGGATGACGCGCTCATAGCCGCAGCTCGCCTCTCGGATCGCTCTATCGGGGGACGTTTTCTCCCGGACAAAGCCATCGACCTCATTGATGAAGCCGGGAGTCGGCTGCGGATCGAGATCGACTCCCTCCCCCAGGAAATCGACGAGGTGGAGCGTCGGGTCATCCAGTTGGAGATCGAGAAACAGGCGCTCTCCCGGGAGGAGGACGCAGGAGCCCGGGAACGGCTGAGGGGCATCGAGGAGGAACTTGCCGAACTGAGGGAAGAAAGCGCCGGCATGAAGGCTCGGTGGCAGAGCGAGAAGGAGGCCATCACACGCATCCAGAAGCTGAAGGAGAAGATCGACGACCTGAAGCTGGAGGCGGAACGGGTCACCCGGATGGGTGACCTGAACCTGGCGGCGGAGCTCCAGTACGGGGAGATCCCGGGGACGGAGCAGGCGTTGCGGGTTGCCGAGGCCCGCCTGGAGGAGCTTCAAGCTCAGGGCAGATTCCTGAAGGAGGAGGTGGACGCCGACGACATCGCTGCCGTGGTGGGGGAGTGGACGGGGATCCCGGTGAGCCGCCTTCTGGAGTCCGAGCGGCAGCGGCTTTCCCACCTGGAAGAGCTCCTCGGGAAGAGGGTCATCGGCCAACCGGAGCCCTTGAAGGCGGTTTCCAACGCTGTCCGGCGGGCCCGGACCGGCCTCCAGGATCCGACCCGGCCAGTGGGATCTTTCATCTTTCTGGGTCCCACCGGGGTGGGGAAGACCGAGACTGCCCGGGCCCTTGCCGAGTTTCTCTTCGATGACGAGCGAGCCATGGTTCGCATCGACATGTCTGAGTACATGGAGAAGCATGCGGTCGCCCGCCTCATCGGGGCTCCTCCGGGGTACATTGGGTATGACGAAGGGGGGCAGCTGACCGAAGCGGTCCGGCGGCGGCCTCATGCGGTCGTTCTTTTCGACGAGATCGAGAAGGCCCATCCGGAGGTCTTCAACGTCCTTCTCCAGATCATGGACGAGGGTCGCCTCACCGATTCCCACGGGCGGACCGTGGACTTCCGGAATGCGGTGGTCATCATGACCTCCAACATCGGGAGCCAGTTCATTCTGGAGCGGGGAGCTTCGTCGGAATGGGAGGAGGTGGAGAGCTTTGTGCGGGGGGAGCTCCACCACCATTTCAGGCCGGAGTTCCTTAACCGGGTGGACGACGTCATCCTCTTCCGACCCCTGGCCGAAAAGGATCTCAGGGCCATCGTGGACCTTCAGGTGGGGCGGGTCATTGCCCTTGCAGGGGAGCTGGGCGTCGCCCTTGAAGTGTCGACGGAGGCCAAAGACCTCATCGCCCGGGAGGGGCATGACCCGGCCTTCGGAGCCAGACCGCTTAAGCGGGCCATTCAGCGGATGGTCCAGGACCCCCTGGCCCTTAAACTGTTGGAGGTTGAGATTCCAGAGGGAACGGTGATCCGGGTTGTCCCCGGGGAAGCGCCGGGAACTCTGAAGTTCCTCGTTGAATGAGCTTTGATCGATACCCTAACTTGGCCTGCCCATGAAACGCCTGCTCTTGGTTTCTCTCTTCCTGCTTTTGGGGGGGTGCACGACTACCAGGGTCATCTCGTCGGGTGAGATGGCCGCGGTGGCCCCGGCGCTCTCCGTGGAACGCTTCCTCCAGGCCAGCAACCAACGGGACCTGCATGCCATGGCAGGGTTGTTCGGGACGGCTGACGGCCCGGTGATCGAAACCGGAGGGCCCATCGGCTGCGCCTTCAAAAAGATCGGCTCCTGGATCGGGCTCGGTGATCGGTGCGTCAAACTCCAGGAGGTGGAACTCCGGATGGATGCCATCGCCCAAATCCTGCACCACGAGGATTACACCATCGTTTCGGAAGGGTCGGTGCCCGGGCGGGTGCATCCCACTACCCGCATCGGTGTAGACCTTCGCATCAACGGCCGGAATTTCCCGGACGTGCCGTTCTTGGTGGTGAAGACGAACGAAGGGCGCTGGTTGGTGGCACAGATCGACCTTGCCAAGGTCACGGGCAGGGGAGGGACCGGGCTTCAACCAGCTCGATGAGGAACCCTCCGGTGCTCCTGGGGTGGAGAAAGGCCACATGGTGGCCACGGGATCCGAGGCGGGGCGTCTCGTCGATGAGCTCCAGCCCCTCCTCCTTCAAACGGGACAGCGCTTCAGGGAGATCGGGGACCCGGTAGGCGATGTGATGGAGGCCGGGGCCCCTACGCTGGAGGAAACGCCCCACGGGGGTGACGGGGCCCAGGGGCTCGATGAGCTCGATGGACCCGGCGAAGAGGACCCGGACACCCTGAGCCGGCAACTCCTCCACCGGGGAACAGCTTTCCCCGGCTACGAGTTGGAACAGAGGGCAAGCCTCCTCGAGGGAGGTGACGGCCACGGCGACGTGGTCCAGAGGATAGGAAAACATGTCGATTTCGGTGCCTGGGTGAGAGCGATCAATACTCCCGAGGACGCCTGAACCCGGCGGCATGGTATCCAGAGCCGCCAGAATGAACAAGGAGTAGCTTTGATGTCAGATAGCGAGGGGGTTTTCGAAGTGACCGATCAGAACTTCGGAGATGAGATTGAAAGTGGCGCCGGTCTTACCCTGGTGGACTTCTGGGCGGCCTGGTGCGGGCCTTGTCGGATGGTGGCCCCCATCGTAGCGGATCTGGCCGAGGAGTACTCGGCGCAGGGGCTCCGGGTGGGCAAGCTGGATGTGGATCAGAATCCTGCAACGGCCAGCAAGTTCGGGATCCGTTCCATTCCCAGCATCCTTTTCTTCAAAGACGGTAAGCATGTGGACACGGTGGTAGGCGCCGTGCCGAAGCCCTTCCTCGAGGCCAAGGTCAACGAGCACATCTGAGACCGGCTCTTCCTGAGAGAAGGAAACCCGGCCCCCAGGCAGGTTGCCTGTGGGCCGGTTCTTTCACCATCCTAACCGAATGGCTACCCTCTACCTTGTCAGCACGCCCATCGGAAATCTGGGAGACATCACCCCCCGGGCAGCCGGCACCCTGGAGTCCGTGTCCCGGATCCTGGCCGAGGATACCCGCCGGACCCGGAAGCTTCTGAACCATTTGAAGCTGAAAACCCCCCTGGTGTCCCTTCATTCCCACAACGAGGCGTCCCGGCGGGAAACCGTTCTGGCATGGCTGGCCTCAGGGGAGGACCTGGCCCTCGTGTCCGACGCCGGCACACCCCTGGTCTCGGATCCGGGCCATAGGATCGTGGAGGCGGCGGTGGAGGCTGGGTTCACCGTGGTCCCTATCCCAGGGGCCTCAGCGGTGCTGGCGGCTTTGGCAGGCTCGGGTTTCTCCGGCGACCGCTTCTCTTTCCTCGGCTTCCTTCCTCGAAAGGGACCGGAGCGGACCGAGCTCATGGACCGGGTTTCCATCTCCCCCGATACGGTGGTCCTCTTCGAATCGCCGGGACGGACCAGAGCCCTCCTGGAGGCCTTGGAGGAGAGCTGTGGGCCCCATCGCCCCGTCGCCGTGGCCAGAGAGCTCACAAAGCTCCACGAGGAGTTCGTCAGGGGGAGGTTGGCTCAGGTGAGGGAACACTTCGAGCTCCATGCCCCGCGAGGTGAAATCGTGGTAGTGGTTTCCGGTGCGCCCGAACCGGATACCGGGTCGGTGGATGAGGGGGCGGCCAGGGCCCTGGCCAAGGCCCTCCTGGACGAAGGTCTGGCCCCGAGCCGGGCCGCGAAGGAGGTGGCTCGGCGCTTGAAGCTTCCCAGGAACCTCAGCTACGAGGCCGTCCAGAGCGTATCGGCGGATCAAGAGGGAGCCGGGTAACCCCTCTCATGCCTCGGAAAGCTCCCGGCCCTTCTCCCGCCCTCGG
>JBDRDQ010000089.1:0-2297 GCA_043820695.1 Gemmatimonadota bacterium
AGGGCGGCCAGGAAGACCTCGTTGGCCACGAGCAGGATCTTGTTGGCCGTGTCCCTCCCCTCCACGTCCAGGGAAGGGTCGGGCTCGGCCACGCCCATCTTCTGCGCCTCGGCCAGGGCGTCGGCGTAGGCCGTTCCCTCCTCGGACATGCGGGTCAGGATGTAATTGGTGGTCCCGTTGAGGATCCCCTCAGCGGCCAGCACCTCGGTCCCGGCCAGGCAGGTCAGGCCCACGTCCAGGGTGGGCAACGCCGCGGCCGTGGCTGCGCTGATCATCATCCTCACCTTTGATTTCCTGGCCAGCTCCTTGAGCTCGTTGTAGCTGAGGACCAGCGGGCCTTTGGCCGCGGTCACCACGTGCCGGCCGTAGGTCAAAGCCGTGCGGATGTGGGTCATCCCGGGCTCTCCGTCCTTGATGTTGGTCGGGGTGGTCTCCACCAGGAGGTCCGCCGGAATGGAGGAAAGAGCCTCTTTTCCGGAAAGGCCTTTTTTCCCGAAGCCCGGCATCTCCTCCACCCGCCCCCCTTTTTTCAGGTGGGCCATCAGGGCCGGGAGCGGCAAACCCGATGTGGCGGCGGCGGTCCCGCCGATGTCCACGGCGGCGACCACTTTGAAGGTCAGATCATAGCGCTTCTGCAGGTCCCCTTCTTTCTGGATCAGCAGGTTCACGAAGGCCTGCCCGACTTTGCCCATTCCACAGACGACGATGCGAACATCCATAGCCGGCTCCTTTTTGCATAAACGGGTTTCTTTTCTTTGCAGAATTTTGTATTTTATCCCTAGAGGAAAGAAATTGGCAAGGGCCGTGAATCCGGCTGTTTCGGCCAAGGCGTGGAAGGAGAAAGGCATGTTTGAATTGGGCCTGTCCGGACAGATGTTCGACGACCGCACGGTGTGGGACCACCTGGAGGCCGCCAGGCGTTTCGGCTACCGCTGCGTGGAGCTGCGCAGCACCCATGTGAAACCCGGGCTTTCCCAAGAGGAGCTCGCCAGGGTCCGCTCGGCCCTGGAGGAAAGCGGCCTGTACGCCAGCTGCCTCTCCTGCTTCGTGGGCAACTACGGCCTCTGCTCGGAGGAGGAGTGCGGGCAGGCTTTTGAGACCTTCAGGCAATACGTGGAGCTGGCCTGCTCCCTTGGGGCGGAGATGATCCGGGTCTGGCCGGCGTGGCAGGAGTCCGCTTCGGCCCCGGAGGCTGTCTGGGAGAGGACCGCGGTCTGGATGAAGAAATCGGCCCAGTATGCCGCCCGCTTTCAAAAGAAGCTGGTCATGGAGATGCACCACGGGACGCTGTGCGATTCGGCCCCCTCCGCCCTGCGCCTCCTCCGGGGGATCGGCGAGGACAACGTGGGGGTCACCCTGGACCCGGTGAACCTCTACCAGGTGCCCGCGGACTACGGGGAGGAGGCCATCTCGGCCCTGGGAAAACACCTCTTCAACGTCCACATCAAGGACGTGGTGCAGCTCAGGACCGGCGACTATCCCTACAGTTTCCCCTATTCCTACTACGCCAGGCACATCGGGCGCTTCGCCCGGGTCATCCCCCCTTCGCCCCTTGCCCGGGAGCGCTATTTCTGCCACCGGCGGATCAACGCCGGAGGGGTGGACTGGGCCCACGTGCTCCGGAGCCTGAAAACCCACGGCTACCGGGGAAGGCTGATCGTGGAAAGCGTCTCCGAGACCAACCGGCACATGCCCTCCGGAATGGCTCTCGCCGAAGCCTGCCGGCAGGACATCCGGGATCTGGTGGAAGCCTTGTCGTAAGGGGAAAGGAGCACCCGGGCAGGCGCGGAAAAGGCGATTTTTTCTCCGGTTTCCGGGCGGCCAAATAAGCCAAAGGCCCCTTTCCTCGGTGAAGATAGAGAAATAGAAAAGAACGTGTCAGCCATACCGGCGCCGGCTGTCAGCGGAAGAGGGAGATCCCCAGCAGAACCTTGCTGGAGTTCAACGGTTCGTTGGGTTCGGCGGTGCCGGCATTGGATATGTGGTGGTAGCGGTATTCGGCCGTGACGGCCAGATCGCCGCGGATGAGGTACTGCAGGCCGGTGCCCCCCTGGTAACAGAAATTGACCCGGCTCCCCATGGTGGGGAGCCCCAGGTCGACGAAGAGGACCCCGCCGCCGGCGAAGACGTAAGGATAGAGCCCTTTCTCCTTCATACCCGTGAACTTCCAGCTCCCATTCAGGTAGGCCCCGGTCATGACCCGGGTCCGCGGATCGACTGCCAGGTGGAGCGGCAGTTCGACGAGCAATTCATGCCGTCCCCGGTACCCTCCCTTCCCCATCTCATCGGAAAGGAAG